>NZ_JBIMSN010000051.1:0-25615 GCF_043944905.1 Antrihabitans spumae | reverse complement strand
ACGACACGCTCAGACTTTGCTGGCGTCCGGTCGTACACCATCCTGCTGGACTCAACCGAAACGGGCGTTTGGTCGTCCGAAAGTTGGGTATTCAAGCGCAATCGACCACGGTCCGTGTGTGAACAGTGGTCTGATATGCGCACGATGTGAAAGTTCCAGCTGCCCCGGACCCTGGCGGCCCCGAAGATCTGTGCCTATGGCACACCACCTTCAGAGGGATCATGACGTTCTCAGTGGTTCGGGTTCCGCACGACGTCAGTGACGATCGTTGCGTGCCAGCGGTTTCAAGGATCTGACGATGTCCTTGTCCATCTCGACGACCACGACCGACACGGTGAATCTGATCGCGGTCGAAGGGGAACTCGACCTGGCCACGGTGGATCGTATGGTCGGCGAACTCGGCCCGTGGGCGCGAAAAGGCAGACACCTTGTCCTGGACCTGTCACGACTGACCTTCTGTGACGGGATCGGGTTGGCGGCGTTTCAGGTATTGCACACACATGCGGCACTGGCGGGCGGATCCCTGTATCTCATCGAAGTCCCATCAGATATCAGTCGGCTTATGCAGCGAGTGGGGTTCGACCGTCTTGTTCCGGTAAGTCCAACTCGCGCACAGTACAACAGGCCGGGCATGTGCAGCCGGCTTGTAAATCCGCCCGATCTCGACGTCGCCCTCGTTCGACGCTGGTGCACAGATCGGGTTCCCGAGTACGTTCGCAGCGAATTCCGTATCAGCTGCGAAATTGCGGACAGTTGTCTCACCATCCACGAGTGCTTCGGCCCGAATTGGTACCCGATGGCCTTTGCTCGGCTGCGCTACAACGGACTCAACGGTTTGTGGGTTTTGCAGTGGCGCGATCGTGGGCGCGAATTTCGGACCTGCGAATTCCTTTCGCCGAGTGCGCAAGTGCAAGATTTGCTCGACTACCTCGACACCGACGATCCGATCTTCTGGGGCTAGGGATCATCTGCGTCGAGCGCACAGTTGTTCAGGAAAACAAGCCTCTCGGGACCTGAACAGCTATGCACTCGATTGTTGTTCGACTACCTACCGGTCGGCGAGTGACCGTGCGATGACGAGACGCTGAATCTGGTTGGTGCCCTCGAAGATCTGGGTGATCTTCGCCTCTCGCATGTAGCGCTCGACGCGGAAGTCACGCGTGTAGCCGTAGCCGCCGAGTACCTGCACAGCATCTGTGGTGACCTTCATCGCGGCGTCGGTGGCGACTAGTTTGGCGACCGAGGCGTTGCGTGAGTAGGGGAGTCCGGCGTCGCGGCGTCGGGCGGCGTCGAGGTAGGTCGCTCGTGCAGAGTCGACGGCGGCGGCCATGTCGGCGAGGAGGAAACCGAGCCCTTGGTGGTCGATGATCTTGCGGCCGAACGCGGATCGTTCCTGCGCGTAGGCGACAGCGTCGTCGAGGGCCGCCTGTGCGAGACCGACCGCGACCGCGGCGATTCCGAGACGGCCTGAATCGAGTGCGCTGAAGGCGATTTGGAGTCCTTGACCCTCCGTACCCACGAGCCGCTCGGTTGGTACGAACGCGTTGTCGTAATAGGCAGCGGTTGTCGGGATGGCATGCAGCCCCATCTTTTCCTCGGGCTTGCCGAAGCTGAGGCCGTCGGTGTCCTTGGCAACCAAGAAGCAGGAAATGCCGCGCGACCCCTCACCGGTGCGAGCGAACAAGTTGTAGAAATCGGCGACGCCACCATGGGTGATCCACGCCTTGGATCCGGTGACGAGGTACCCGTTTTCGGTCGCGCTCGCCTTGCAGTTCAGCGCAGCGGCGTCGGACCCCGCCTGCGGTTCGGAGAGGCTGTAGGCGCCGATCGTGTTGCCGCCCAGCATGTCCGGTAGCCATCGTTGTTTTTGTTCGTCGGTGCCGAAGATCATCATCGGGTGGCAGGCAAGGGTGTGCACGCTCACCGCGACGGCGACTGCTGCCCAACGTGACGCAAGTTCCTCGAGGACCTGCAGGTAGACCTCGTACGGCTGGCCCCCGCCGCCGTACTCCTCCGGATAGGCGAGGCTCAGCAGTCCGGCCTCGCCGAGCGTTGCGAAGACGCCCTCAGGGTAGGTTTCGGCCTTCTCGTGCGCGTCGACGATCGGGGTGAGCACCTTGTCGGCGACGTCGCGCGTGAGCTGGATCAGCTCGTGGGCTTCCGGCGTAGGCAGCAAGCGTTCGACGGCCAACGGATACTCCTTCGAAACTACTTGGAATGATACTGAGGTATCTTAGAGAGTACTGTCAGCGAAGGAGTACTGCAAGTGACCCCTCAGTACCATTCCGGTGTGTCCCCCCGCGCCCCGCAGTTCACTACCCACCGGCGTGCAGAACTGTTCGACAGGTTGGTGGAGTTGTTCCTGGCCGAGGGATTTGCGCATCTGACGCTCGACGAAATCGCTTCTCGCCTGCGGTGTTCGAAATCGACGCTCTACACGCTGGCGGGAAGTAAGGAGCAACTCGTGCAGGCGGCCACGGTGCATTTCTTCCGGAATGCTGCTGTTGCAGTGGAGGAGAAGATCGCTGACGTGACCGGACCGCGGGAGCGGATCGCGGCGTATCTGTCCGCGGTCGGAGTCGTCCTCGGCGGCGCATCCGACCAGTTCATGGAGGACCTCGACGGCTTTCCGCCCGCGCGCGAGGTCTACGAGCGAAACACCGAGATAGCGGCTGACCGGGTCAACGAGCTGATCACCGACGGTGTTGCAGGGGGAGTGTTCCGCGACGTTCATGCAGCGTTCGCCGCCGATCTCGCAGCCACGATGATGGTCAGAATCCAACAGCGGGCTGTGCACGCGAAGACGGGACTGGACGACGCCCAGTCCTATCGTGAACTTGCGGCTATCCTCACGTCGGGCATCAGTGTGTGAAGGTCGCACGAAGTCGGTGCAATTCGAAGCGCGCGGTCGGACTATTCATGGTCTTTGCTCGTCCGGCCTTCGTAAAGCAGTTTGTCCGCTCGGTCGATGGCAGCGGTAAGTGTCTCGTTCTCGCCGATGGTCACAAGTCCGCAGGTAACTGAGTTGTATCCCGCCGCGAGCAGATGAACGTTCACGGCCTCGATTCGCGTACGAGCATCCTCTTCTGTTGCGCCGACAATGGAAAAAAGAAACTCGTCTCCTCCATAGCGGACTGTCAGGTCATACTCACGTAGCATCGACCGCAGTGTCATCGAAACAGCCTGTAGCACACTGTCACCGGCAGCGTGACCACGTCGATCGTTGATCTGTTTGATGCCGTCGACGTCGAGGAATCCGAGCACCATGGATTGGCCGGTCCGTCGCGCGGCGCCGAGGTCGCGGGCAATCTCGATCAGGCCTGAATCGCGCCGGTAGGAGCCAGTGAGTTCGTCGATCGATGTGTCGTGTCGGTCCTCGGCAGAGTTGGAGCGGTCGGTTTGAGCGTGGCTTCGCATGTTGGCTGCGAAGAGTCGATCGGACGCTGCACCCAGGCGATCCCGCAACGCCCAGTACCGGGCCTGTGCTGCCGTAGCGTCGACGCCGTCATCGTCCATTTCGAGAGCGATGCTGACGTCATCACGAGCGAGGGCCGCGGCGTCGCGTTCGATGGCCGCCATGTCCCCGGAGGTGGCCTGCGCATCGAGCTCGTCAGCCGCAGTATCGCGAATATCACCGGGGCGTTCGCGCGAGGTGAGGCTGGGATTGTGTTTGCGGCGCCGAGCCGACTCGTCAGGTGAAACCATCTCGAACCCCGAAAACATTGGCTTTAACAAAACAAGGGTATGAACCGCTCCGGTGTCACGGTACCAACAAGCCTGCCCTTAGGGGCATACCCACAGGGTTCCGCGCCAAACGGACGTACGGTCCGCCGGCAAGCGCAATTTCGCCGCCGCGACGCCCGCGCGCAGCCCTAGTTGGCATTTCGGCCGGGCATGTCAGTGCATCGTCTTGGTCAGCCCGGCTGCACATCCGGTCCCGCAGTTCGCAACCGACAGTCAGACCGTCACGACTGCGATACCGGCGTCGGTGAAGGGGTGTAACTGTTCGTCCGTTGCCGACGAGTCGGTGACCAACGTGACGCCGGGCGGAAGCGGTGCCCATGCGTGGAACGGTCGTTGGCCGAGCTTGGCTGCGTGTGCGAGCACGTACACCTCGCCGGCGCGCTCGATCATCAGTTCCTTGAGGCGGGTCTGTTCCAGCTCTGCCTCGCAGATGCCGCGATCGGCGGTGACGGCATCGGCGCCGAGAAATGCGCGGTCGAAAGATACTCGGGCAAGGGCAGATTCGGCGAGTGGTCCGACGAACCCCTGGCTCAGATGCCGTAACGTGCCGCCGAGACATTCGACTCGCACGTCGTTGGCGTCGGCAAGTTCTTCCAGAGCGGTCAGCCCGGCGGTGATAACGGTCAACCGCGTTGCGTCGCGGAGAAATTCGCCCATTGCGCCGACGGTCGTTCCGGCGTCCAACAGTACGGTTTCGCCTGGAAGCACCTGGCTCGCCGCCCATTTCGCGATCGCCCGCTTGGCTTCGAAGCCTTCGAGTGCACGCTGCCGAATCGACGACTCGGGGTGAGCGTCGAGCGCGATCGCGCCGCCGTAGGTTCGGGCGAGCAAACCCTCGGTCGTCAGTTGGCCGAGGTCACGGCGGATGGTCGACGGCGTGACGCCGAACAGAACCGACAGCTCCTCGACGCTCGCGAGACCGCTGGTCTTCGCCAGCCGGACGATCTCTGCACGCCGTGCCTGTGATTGTCGGACCGCCATCGCACCTCCCCTAGACTGCGGCCGTACTGGTGGCCAATTCGGCCGCCTGCCGCAGGGCCTCGACCATGCTACCGGCCTCGGCAATGCCCTTACCTGCAATGTCGAATGCTGTTCCGTGGTCAACCGACGTGCGGATTACTGGCAGTCCGACGGTGATGTTGACGCCGGCCTCGATGCCGAGCACTTTGACAGGACCGTGTCCCTGGTCGTGGTACATCGCAACGATGAGGTCGTAATCACCACGACCGGCAAGGAAGAACGCGGTATCGGCGGGCAGCGGACCGGTGACGTCCATACCTTCGGCCCGGAGCAAATCCACTGCAGGGACGATCTTTTGATCCTCCTCGCCGTATCCGAACAGTCCGTTCTCGCCGGCGTGTGGGTTGATTCCACACACGCCCATCTTGGGGCTCGAGTTGCCCGATCGAACGAGCGCGTCGTGGCCGCGGCGGATCGTCCGCTCGACGAGCCCCGGTTCGATCTTGGCGACGGCGTCGAGGAGTCCGATGTGGGTGGTCACGTGGATGACCTTCAGCTTCGGCGTCGACAACATCATCGACACCTCCTCCGTACCGATCAGGTGCGCAAGTAGCTCGGTGTGGCCGGGGAAGATATGTCCGGCGGCATGGAGTGCTTCTTTGTTCAGGGGTGCCGTGCAAATCGCCTGCACATCACCTGCGACGGCCAGTTCGCTTGCGACACGGATGTATTCGTACGCTGCATGGCCGGCGACGGGAGACAATTCACCCCAGGCGAGATCCTCGGGAAGTAGGTCGAGATCGATGACATTGATCCGTCCCGCGACGAACTCTGCGTCCGACACCTTCTCGACGGTGACGATCTCGGGTTCGAGGCCGAGGACACCGGCGGCAAGCCGCAAGCGGGACGCATCGCCGATGACGATAGGGCGGCACCACGCTGCAACCCGAGGATCGAGCACGGCAGGCACGATGACCTCCGGGCCGATGCCGGCGCCGTCGCCCATCGTCAGTGCTACGTACGGAAGGTTTCCTGTCATGGGATGCGCCTTACTGCTGTTGGGTCGAAGGTATGCCGCGATCGCCGCAAGTGAGCGGTGGTCACCGAAACTGCCCGGGCGTGTCACCACTGTGCGGCCGCCAGGGGTCACGGACACGATTGCGCCGGGCGCAATCTCGTGAACTGGTTCGAGTCGAGCTACGCCTAGGCGGTCGAGCACGGTGCGTGCGGTCTCGCCGCCTGTCAGCACCAGATTCGTGGAGTCGTCGATGAGGCGTGCTGCGACGTCTGCGAGTGCGCTCACCAAGCGGTGTGAGTTCTCTGGGTCTACCGTCCCGGCGATCGCAAGTGCGATCACATCGGCGTGTGCAGACACGCTCGCTCGACCTGCCAGAAGCTCTGCCGGATCGAGTCGCACCACGGGTATGGAATCGGCCTCGAGTTCGTCCAATTGCGCTGCAGCGTTGGAACCGGCGGTGCCGACGACGACCACCGTGCGTGCGGATTCAGCGACAGGATGCGAAACAGGAGAGCCCGGAAACAGCCGCGCGACCGCTGTGGTCAGCGCACCGGTTCCGACAAGGATTGTGTCCGTAGATGACTGTGCAACGACCGCATCCAGGTCGGCGTCGGACGTGATGTCGACAATCCGAACACCAGCGATGCGACCGACCGCCGCGGCGATGCTTTGCGGAGCCTGCGCGGTCTCGGCCGCCCACAGATCCGTCTGGTGCAGTGGTGTGTCGTTCACATGCACAACGCCACCGATGACGTGCCGTCCGAGTGCAGGATTGCCCCGCGGCAACGACGACTGGTCGGCCGGTGGCTGCTGCGGCGCGAACTGTAGCGGCGATATTGCCGCGTAGTAGAGAATCGATCTTGACGACTACTCGCATGGCGGCTGCAATCGAAAGAGCTTCCGATACAACCTTTTCCGCGTCGGCGGAATGAAGTCGGCGGGTGCGCAGATCGACAACGGTTACACCGTCGGCCGGGGCGGAGGGGGTCAACTGCACTTCGACGCGGAGGTCGCGACCCAGGAATGCGGCTGCAGCTTCGGCGGCACCGGACAGGTCGTCGGCCAGCACAAGCAGGGACTGCTCGGTCTCGGCGAACGCTGCGGTGCTCATGTCCGGACCCGTTCGAAAGGCTGCGTGTTCCGTGCGTCAAAATTACCAGAATTGCGCATTTCGCGCAGAATATTCACAATGATGATCCGGCGCACTGCACCAACGCCTGGCCGGTGATGCTGCGTGCGCTCGGGCTCAGCAGGAAGGCCACGGTTCCGGCGATCTCCTCCGGCTCGATGAACCGGCCGAGCGGTGGCATTCTCGGCGGGGTCGCACTTCGAGCCGGGTCGGACAACATCGGAGTCGAAGTAGGGCCGGGGGCAACGACATTGACGGTGATCGCACGGTCCATAAGTTCCAGTGCCCACGATCGGGCCATGGCGTATTGAGCGGCCTTCGTCGCGGTGTACTGACTCTTCCCCGCGACGCCCGTCATCGTCCGGGATCCGATCAGCACGATGCGTCCACCGTCGACGACGTCGCCGATCAAGGCATCGACGAGTTGTTCGGCGGCCGCGACATGGACCTCCCACATCGCGCGACTGTCCGTCGTCGACAAATCCCCGAGTCGCGCAGAACGCTGCAGACCCGCTGCGTGGACGATCGCATCGATCGGGCCGAGATCTGTTACAGCAGAACGTATGTTGGCCAGGTCGCTCAGATCGCATTCGATCCACGAAAACGCCGCGTCCTCGAATTCCGGGCGTCGCCTCGACAGCCCTGTCACCAGCCAGCCGTCGTCGAGTAACCGACGCGCCGTCGCAGCTCCGATTCCGGAGCTGACGCCCGTGATAACCGCACGTGATTGACTCACGGCGTCGGGCCGTTCGACAACCAGGTCGGATCGACGCGCACGTACTCGATCGCCTGGCGGAATCGGGTGAAGGCGATGTGCAATGCACCGTCCGACGAGCCGATGATGCTGGGGTACGAGTACTCCCGATTCAAGCCGTCGCGGGAATTGTTGGTGAGGCAGTAGCCATCGCCGACCTCGAGGTCGCGCTGGACCGGCCAGGTCAGCCCGCCGTCGGAGGAGACTGCCAACGTCATCGGTGCCCGGGGCGCGCCCCAGAAAGCCGCTCGGCTGTCGCCGTCGTCGATCGGCGTCGGACTTTCGATAGCCGCATCGGCAATCGAACCGCTGTCCGCCAGCCCGTCGTCGTCGATTTCGTCGTAGAGCGACGTCCGGCGTGCCGTGGCGTCCGCGGCACTGGAGTTGTTGAATACCAACGCAAGTCGGTCGTCCGGCAAGACCACGAACTGGATCGACGAGTTGTTGTTCGGCAGGTCGATCGCGACGGGTGCCGACCAGGTATCGCCGTCGTCTGTGGACACACTTCGATAGATGTGATCGGCCCACCGGCTGCGATACAGGGCGACCAGTGAGCCGTCCGACAACCGACCGATGTTCATGTGGACGCATCCGACGCTGTCCGGTACGACAACCTCACGCCAGTGCTCACCGCGGTCGTCGGAAATCATGACGCCGCTGTAGTCCCGATCGCCGACCCACCTGCGATCAGGAACACGAACGCAATGGAAGACGGGTAGCAACAGCCGCCCGGACGGAAGCACCGTCAGCGGTTGTCGGACGAAGACGCCTCCGGAAGAGGTCTCCGGAATCAGGGTGTGTGGCAGACCCCATGATCGGCCGCCGTCGACGGAGATTCGGCGCTGGACCCGGGCAGTGTCCTGATTGCCGGCGTGCTGGGAAGTCCACAGCAGCCATACGGTTCGGTCGTCGACTACCTGCAACACGGGATTCTGCTCGGACCTGGTCGGGTCGTCGGACAGTTGCACCGGTGCCGACCAGGCCTCGGAGTCCGGCGCCAGGGTCGACAGCCAGACGCTGATGTCGGGTACGCCCTCCTGGGTTCCGGCAAACCATACGCAGGCAAGCGAATTATCAGGCAGCAGTGCAAGGTTCGCGGCGTGATTCTGCACCTGTGGCGCGGGAAGCAGCGCGTCGGATCGTCCGCGTTCGTGGCTGGAACGTACGACGCCGTCGGTGCTGCCGACAGTGGTCAGTGTTCGTTCGGTTCGTTCGGTCATTCGAGCTCCGGATTCCTCAGCTGGGCTGGTCATACCTTCAGCGTCGCTGCGCTGAGGTCGTAAGAATTGGTTGGTCGTAGCCCGACATCGCCGATCCTGCTCCGGCGGGCGAGCACGACTCTGGGAACGAACGACCACATGCTCGGGCAGGTTTCCCAGATCATTCGCTGCGCCTCGGCAAGCAAGGTCGCCCGCCGCGCGGGATCGGCATCCTCCGACGCTCGGGTGATGACGTCGGTGATGTCGGGAAAGATGTAGCCGTGGTAGGTGTCTCGCGTGGCCTCCTTCTCGGGGGTCCCTGCGTACATGCCCTGCAGGATGGTGACACCGAGACCGGTGGGTCCTGGAAAGCCGTTCCCGAGGACGTCCCAATCGCCGCCGCGGCCTTGGCGCCAGGTGGAGATGTCGCCTCCTGGCTCGAACTGCTGCAGAGTCGGACGAACGCCGACCGCGGAAAGCATCTGTACGACGGCTTCCATGATGTCCGTGTCGGCTACGAATTCGCCTGTCTCCCAGATTATTTTGAGATCGAGATTGCGTACGCCCAAAGCGTCGAGTTCGGCGCGAGCGCGCGCGGGATCGTAGATGTACTCGCCGGTCTCGATCGCGCCGTCGAGAGTGATCGGGATGACTCCCTTGGACGCTGTTGCCGAGCCCTGCATCACCTCGTCGATCAGCGACTTGCCGTCGATGGCGTACGTGAGTGCTCGACGAACTCGAGCGTCGGCCAGGGGGTGGCCGGCAGGTTTGCGGAAGTTGAAGAACAACTGATTGAGCCGGACGCCGTCGACGCGATCGATGGTGACGCCGGACAATCCGGATAGCTGATCGGCGGAATCGGGGGAGATGGAGTCGATGACGTCGACCTCGCCGCTGCGTAGTGAGACAACGCGGTTCGACTTGTCCGGTACGAAGCGCACCTGTACGGAATCGATGTTCGGCGCGGCGCCCCAGTAGTTGGTGTTCTTCTCCAGGGTGTAATCGCCGGTTCCGCGGTTGCTCGCGGTCACGACATACGGACCCGACCCGACGCCGGACTGCAGCTCTTCCGGGAGGTTGTCCGCGGCCGGTGTGATCAGGATGTTCGACATCAAGTAGTCGAGCACAGGGACCGGCCGAACCGTATCGAGAGTGAAGCTCGATTCGTCGATCTGGCGCACCGTCGGCCACTCCGGGAAGAAGGCGCCGACGAAGGAGCCGTTCACCTCGCTGTACATCTGCAGTGCGGTTGCGACGTCTTGTATTTGGACCGGACACCCGTCGGAGTACACGATCCCGGGGCGCAGGTGGACGTACCACTGCGTCGGGTTGACGAGCTCGAACTTGTCCGCAAGAACAAGTTTCGGCTTCAGGTTCTGGTCCAGCGTTACCAGGGACTGGCGCACGGCGCGCTGCACAGTCAGTGCTGCATCGGACTGGTTGAGCTTGTTGTCCAGACTCACCAGCGAGCGGTTGAGCGCGAGGCTGACCGTCCGCGGGCCGGGTGTTCCGGTCGGTGTAGCGCAGCCCACGACGGATCCGAGGGTCAGGCCGGCACCGAGAACGAAGCCCGAGCGGAGCAGTGCTCGTCTCGAAAGCTGATGCTGTAGAGGAGATCTGGTCATCATCGACCTCTCGAAGAAGGAGTGACGTCGAAAGCTGAGCTGCTCGGACAGCGGTCGAGGGACTTGGCGACTGTGATCACGGGCACAGTGAACAGAATACGCAGAAATGCTTGCAATGCGCAACAACAATCCAACACTTGCGTGAAACGCGCAGAAATGGCATTGTGAGCTGAGTTACACCGAACGCCGCGATCAGCGGCCCGATCAACACCGGACGAATGGTGCACGGATGACACAGCAACTCGCGGAGCCAGCGCCGACAGACGCGACCCGCACTGCGCCCGTCGGCAAGAAGGCCGCACGACGGGCTGCGATGCCCCGGTACATCGTGAAACGACTCGCACAGAGCCTGTTCACCGTATTCCTCACGCTCAGTACCGTTTTCGTGCTGATCCGGATGGCGCCAGGTGACCCGGCATATGCGATGGCAGGCCCGCTGGCCACCTCGGACGACCTTGCTCGCATTCGGACGGACATGGGCCTGGATCAATCCGTCTTCACGCAGTACCTGCTCTACCTCAAGGGTCTGGTGCAGCTCGATTTCGGTACGTCGTACTCGTTCCGAGCGCCGGCGCTCGATGTTGTCCTCGGTCGGCTGCCGTACACGATCACCCTCGCAGTGGCGGCCATAGTGCTGACCACGTTGCTCGCAATTCCCCTCGGCGTCTGGATGGCGCGCCACGCCGACACCCGTCGCGAGCTCGGTGCCAACGTCGTCACGATCGCCGGACAGTCGATGCCCGACTTCTGGACCGGGTTGATGCTGCTCACCGTCTTTGCCGTCGTCTTCCCGATCCTTCCGTCCGCTGGGTTCACGCAGTGGTCGTCGCTGGTCCTGCCCGCTGTGACGGTGGCTGTGCTGCAGATTGCGTTGATCTCCCGGATGGTTCGACGCGAGATGGTCAATTCGTTCACCTCGCCGTACATGACCGTTGCCCGTGCTCGAGGAGTGTCGCAACGCGAACTCACCTGGCGGTACGCGATGCGCAACTCGGCGATCCCCGTGTTGACCGCACTCGGAACCAGATTTGCCTCGATGCTCAACGGCGTCGTCGTGGTGGAGGTCGTGTTCGCATGGCCGGGCGTCGGATCGCTGGTCGTGCGAGCGCTCGAAACACGTGACTACCCACTCATCCAGGCGACCGTCCTCGTGACCGCTGTTCTCGCAATCCTCGTCCAGCTCCTCGTCGATCTGTGTTATCCGCTCCTGGACCCGCGGGTGCGGCTCGGAAAGGGTACGAACTGATGACCACCGTCGCCGAACGCACCGGGCCCGTGCGCCCAAGTGCAGTCACTGCCAAGGACATTGCACGCGCTGGCGCTACCCGACGCGCTCGCGACAGTCGCCTCAAGATCTGGGTCGGCGCGATCTGCGCACTTGCGGTGATACTTCCTGTCGCATTTGCGAGAGTGCTACCTCTGCCGTCGCCCGATGCAACCGATCTGGGAAAGCGTCGCCTCCCGCCGTTGACCGAAGGACATCTGTTCGGCACCGATCAACTCGGACGTGACCTGCTGGCACGCGTCCTGTACGGCGGCCAGGTGTCGCTCACCATCGGTGTGCTCGCCATCGTGGTGTCCGGTCTGATCGGGTTGCTGCTCGGTTCGCTCGCCGGCTACCTCGGCGGCTGGGTCGACACCGCTGTCAGCCGACTTCTCGAAGCTCAACTCTCGCTGCCGCTGCTGATGATGTTGCTGTTGGTCGTAGCCTTGTTCGGTCCGTCGATTCCGGTCATCACGTTTGTCATCGCGATAGCCCAATGGCCTGAAATTGCGCGTCTCACAAGGTCTCTGGTGCTGGTCGAGCGGGAGAAGCCGTACATCGCCGCCGCCCGTGTGCTCGGACTCGGTAAATTCGCGATCCTGCTTCGCCACGTTCTACCCAACGTCATCAAAGCTGCGTCACTGGTCGTCCTCCTGCTGCTCGCCCAAGCTGTCCTGCTCGAGAGTGCACTCGGCTACCTCGGAGCAGGGCCGCAGCGGCCGTTCGCAACCTGGGGTCGCATCATCGCCGACGGCCAGGACTACATCACCACCTCCTGGTGGTTGGTCACGCTGCCCGGTCTCGTGATCGTGCTGATGGTGGTCGGTGTGAACCTGCTCGGTGACGGTCTGCGCGACCGGCCCGCGGGCTCGGGTGCGCGTGGCTTCCTTATGCGATTCCGCCCGAACAGAACTGGAGCGTGACGTGGGAAATCTGCTGAAAGTCGACGAGTTGCAGATCGAGCTCGTGACGGCGAGAGGCGTCATTCGGGCCGTCGACGGTGTCTCGTTCTGCATCGACGCCGGCGAGACGGTCACGATAATCGGGGAGTCCGGCTCCGGAAAATCGACCACGGCGATGGGCATACTCGGCTTGCTCCCGGAGGATCTTGCGGTCCTTTCCGGATCCGTTCGCTTCAAAGATCGCGATATTCTCGGTGACACCAAGGCGCTTGCCGATGTGCGTGGCAAACACATTGCGCTCATCCCGCAGGACCCGATGACGGCCCTGAGCCCTGTCCACACAGTGGGGAGCCAACTGCGAGAAGCGGTGCGCCACGGCGGTGTTCGTGGCAAGTCGAAAGAAATCGCCCGTGCCGTGGAACTGCTCGAACAGGTGCGCATCCCGAATCCGGAAACCCAACTCGGCAAGTATCCGCATCAGTTCTCCGGCGGCATGTTGCAGCGGGTCCTGATTGCCGGTGCACTCGCCGCGGACCCGGAACTCATCGTGGCCGACGAGCCGACCAGCGCACTCGACGTCACCGTGCAAGCGAGCATTCTCGATTTGCTGATGGAACTACAGGAGCGCACCGGAATCGGCATGCTGGTGATCACACACGATCTCGGCGTCGCCCGACTCGTATCGGATCGCATCTACGTGATGAAAGACGGTGCATTCGTCGAGAACGGCGAAGCGGAAGATCTGGTGCGCAGGCCACAGAGTGCGTACACGAAGAAACTTCTCGATGCGATTCCCGTCTTGGGACCATGGAGTGCGGCAAAGACGGAAGTAGGAGTTTCGGCATGAGCGAAGCAACGGCACAGCGGGAAACGCTATTGGCGGTCGAGGATCTCGTCGTGGAGTATCCGGTTGCCACCGGTACGTTCCGTGCGGTCGACTCGGTCAGCTTTGCGGTCAGCAGGGGAGCAACCGTGGCCATCGTGGGGGAGTCCGGGTGCGGCAAGTCCACGATCGCGAAATCGATCGTCCGGCTGCTGACCCCTACCTCCGGTCGAATAGTCATCGGGGACACAGATATTGCGCAACTATCCGAAAGGGCGCTACGACCGTTTCGATCCCGCGTGCAGATGGTCTTCCAGGATCCGTACGGTTCACTCGACCCACATTTGACCGCGGTCGACATCGTAGGCGAGCCGCTTCGGCTACAGGGTGTGCGCGCGAAGAGCGCGCGAGCGAAGAAGTCTGCGGAATTGATGGACCGTGTCGGTCTACCGTCCAGTGCTTTGCATCGTCGCCCGGCAGAGTTCTCGGGCGGCCAGCGCCAACGCATCGGTATTGCTCGCGCGCTTGCGAGTGGTCCGGAGATCCTGGTGTGCGACGAGGCGACGAGCGCACTCGATGTTTCCGTGCAGGCTCAGGTTCTCGACCTGTTGCGCGAGATCCAGAAGGACACCGGCCTGACCTATGTGTTCATTTCGCACAACCTCGGTGTGGTGCGTGAGATCAGCGAGACCGTCGTCGTGATGTCGAAGGGGCGAGTCGTCGAATCCGGTTCTACAGCAGAGGTTCTGGCGCACCCACGAGAGCCGTACACGCAAGCACTGCGTGCCGCGGCGCTCGATCCGACAGCAATGGTCGGCATCAAGCCGAGACACGTCCTGTCCAGGCAAGCTGCCGCGCCACAACAAACCGAGTCGACACCCAGCTTGGCCGAAAAGTCGTCAGCTGCCCGATCAGTAGGAGCTTCCTCGTGACTACCCACAAGATGTTCTCGCCGATGGTGCTCGGCACCATGACGTTCGGCGACACAGTGGACATCGACGGTGCGGGGGCGTTGCTGGATGTGGCGCTCGACGCCGGGATCTCGCATATCGACACCGCAAATGGTTACGCCGCAGGTGAAGCCGAGCGCATCTTGGCGAAGCTGCTTGCAGGCAAACGGGATTCGGTCACCATTGCGACCAAAGCCGGTATGTACCTCGGCGACACCGACGGACATTCCCCGTTGTCGCCCAAGGGATTGCGGCTCAGCCTCGAGGCCAGCCTCTCGCGTCTCGGCACGGATTACGTCGATTTGTTCTACCTGCATCAACCCGATCGAGTCGCTTCCCTGGACGACACACTCGGTACCGTTGCGGAGTTCGTTGCCGAGGGAAAGATTCGCGAACTCGGTGTCTCCAACTTTGCCGCGCGGCAGATCGGCGAGGTGGTCCGGGTCGCCGATAGAGTCGGCGCGCCGCGACCGATCGTCGCTCAGCAGTTGTACAACCTGCTGGCGCGTCGGATCGAGGACGAGTACGTCGAGTACGCGACTGTTTCAGGTCTGACGACCATGGTCTACAACCCGATCGGCGGCGGATTGCTCACTGGCAGGCACCAGTTCGACGAAGCGCCGACGGAAGGCCGTTTCGGCGATTCACGTCTCGCCGAGATGTACCGCGAACGGTATTGGAACACTCAGATCTTCGAGGCCATTACCGCATTGACCCGAGTCGCCGACGACGCTGGACTTCCCTTGACCGAACTCGCGCTGCGGTGGCTTCGCTCCAAGCCCGTCGTGGGTCCCATTCTGCTCGGTGGGTCGAAAACGTCTCACCTGCAAGCCAATATCGAGGCTCTCTCACGCGGACCGCTATCCGACGATCTGGTCGCGGCCTGCGACGAAGTTGGCGCCGCACTGCGTGGCCCGATGCCCGCATACAACCGATAGGAACATCGATCACAATGTCTGCCGCTGATTTCGCCGCCCGCCTTCGAAACCGGGAACGGGTGCTCGGATACTGGTCCGTGATCGACAGTCCGGTCTCCACGGAATGGCTCGCCCACATCGGCTGGGATTACATCGCGCTCGACCTGCAGCACGGCCTGATCGGCTACGACGGCATGCTGCGAGGCTTGACCGCGATCGACGCTGCACACGGTCCAGCTGGAATCGTGAGGGTCGAGGCGAACGATCCGACACCCATCGGCCGCGCGCTCGACGCCGGCGCCGTCGGGGTCATCGTCCCGCTGATCGATTCTGCTGCGGACGCGGCCCGTGCGGTTGCAGCGAGCCGGTACGCGCCGGTCGGCGTGCGGTCCTACGGACCGATGCGATCGCAACTCCGGATCGGCCCGAACCCGGCCGATGCGAACCGCGACACCGTGGTCCTGGCCATGATCGAAACGCCACTCGGCCTGGAAAACGTCGAATCGATATGCGCGGTGGCCGGTCTCGACGGCGTCTACGTCGGTCCGTCCGATCTTCGGCTCGCGGTCGGTGGCTCCTCACCCTCCGATCCGACTGTCGACGAGCAGTTCGAAGCCGCTCTGACTCGCGTCCGTGACGCGGCAGCGGCGGCAGGTATAGCCGCGGGAATTCACACGGCTTCGGGTGCGCTCGCGGCACGCCGGCTCAGTGAGGGCTACACCTTCGCCTCCGTCGCATCCGACCTCACCCACCTCAAAGCCGTATCGGCAGCGCACCTGAAAGACGCGCTGGGGGAATAACATCGGTGATGTCCGGCCATCGGCGGACGCCTGGTTGGAACACACCCCTTTCGCGCCCGCTGTACGTACACTATTCAGGGGCGAAACGTCTGTGAGGTGGTGTTCTGATGGGCGGATACACCTTGCGGCCGGGAGATGTGTTCGTCGGCTACACCATTGAGCGGGTGTTGGGCGCGGGCGGAATGGGCGCGGTCTATCTTGCCAAGGATCCGCGCCTGCCCCGACGAACGGCCTTGAAGTTGCTCGACCGCAATTTGACCGCGGACGACGACGTCCGGGTGCGCTTCGAATTGGAAGCCGATCATGCTTCGCGACTGGAGCATCCGAATATCGTGGCGATATTCGACCGTGGACGTGACGGCGACCAGGACTGGATCGCGATGCAGTACGTTCCAGGAACGGATGCGAGCGAAGCTGTCCGCGATCGGCCTATGGATCCCGAACGTGCCGTGCACATCATTACCGAAACAGCGAAGGCCTTGGACTACGCGCACGAAAACGGCGTTCTCCATCGTGATGTCAAGCCTGCCAACATTCTGCTCGGCAACGCCGGATCCGGTCAGCCCGAACGGGTAGTACTCACCGACTTCGGGATCGCCAAGGCGCTCAACGATACTCACGATTTGACGAAGTCCGGTTCGCTTGTCGCCACGCTGCTGTATGCAGCACCGGAAGTGTTCGAGGGAATCCGGCTCGACGGCCGGTCGGATGTGTATTCGTTGGGATGCACTCTCTTTCGGCTCATCACCGGTCGCGTGCCGTATCCCGGACCAGACATGCTTGCGATCGTCCGCGGTCATCTGGAGGCACCCATTCCGAGTCCTTCGGCACTGCGTCCAGAACTGCCGCGAGCGTTCGACGACGTCATCCGGCTGGCACTCGGCAAGAATCGCGACAACCGCACCCCCAATTGCATTGCACTCGCGCAGGCCGCGCGACGCGCGCTTGCCGTGCCGACCGTGCAGATCCCACAGGGTAGGTACTCACGAACGCAGCCGACAGCGGTCCGTCGTGAGGTCCCGTATCGACCACCACAACCTCCACGCCCGCCGCTGCCGAATTTCCCGGCGGACAACAGGCGACCGCGACGTTTGCCCATCGCATTCGCCGCCGCAGTGCTCGTGCTCATCGGACTTGCTGCGGTTGTCGCATTTGTTTACTGGCCACAGTCGAATGATGGACCGGCGCAATCCGTTTTGGCGTTCAGCGGGCTCGACTATCCGGTCGGTGTTGCGGTGAGCGCCACCGGAGATGTACTGGTCGCGGATAGCAACAACAACCGAATTGTGAAACTGACGGCGGGCGCCGATACCCAGACTGTGCTGCCGTTCACCGGCCTCGATCGCCCGACCGGGGTGGCGATCAACGCCGCCGGGGACGTATTCGTCACCGACACCAAGAACAACCGTGTCCTGAAATTGGCTGCAGGAGAGAGTGATCCGACCGCGCTGCCGTTCACCGACCTGGCCGGGCCGGTGGGACTCGTCGTGACAGCGCGTGGCGATGTTTTCATTGCAGACAACAACAACGACCGTGTCGTCGCGCTCCCCGCCGGGGCCAACCGCCAAACCGAAATACCCTTCGCCGGTCTCGCTGGTCCGACGGGCATCACCGCAAATGCGGCGGGTGACCTCATTGTCGCCGACACCGACAACAAACGGGTTCTCCTCCTTCGCTCAGGGTCCACGAGCCAGACGACTCTCCCATTCACCGGACTGGCAAGCCCCACCGGCGTCGCCGTACATATCACCACCGGTGACATCGTCGTCACAGACAACAAAAGCGGCCGCGTCGTCTCACTGCCGCGCGGTGGTGAACGGCCGACCACGTTGCCGTTCACCGATCTTTCCGGGCCGATCGGAGTTGCCGTGAGCGAGGTCGGCGAGCTGTTCGTCACCGACAACAGCAGAGTGCTGAAACTGCCTGGTGCGCTGACGAATCCGAGTTGACGCCAATCCGTTCAGAAGCTGCACATCTTCACCACGCCGTTTTCGAAGATCACCGTGTGGCCGTCGGTATGGAAGTCACTGGTCCCGCCGTTGATCGAGGTCTTGATGTCGTACCTGATTTCGCGATTCGGCCCGCCCGGTGTCGATTTGTCGAACCGGTAGTCAGCGAACCGAAAGTCGTTACCCTGGCCCGCGCGAATCCCCCGGATGCGGTCGCGCCACTCCTCGAAAAAGTACGAGGGCGTCGAACAGAACACGGCTGCGAGCGCCGCTTCGTCGCGAGCGTTGACGGCGGCGTAGAACGCCTCGATCACCCGCCGGCCGTCCGCCTCCGACGGCGCAGAATTGGCGGCGGTTGTCGTGGCCGACGGGCGGGGAACTGTCCGCGTCGTCGGCAGATTCTCGGTCGAGGGTTGCTCCTTCGTTGTTGTCGGCCGTTCCGCAGTGCCGCTCGGCGGCGGCGACGACCCGCCGATTTGGATCACCAACGGACCGCCGATGACCACGTTGATCACGGTGATCTGCGTAATCGGCGTGGGAGCCGCTTGGACGACGACGATCACGTTCGGATCGAACTCCGGCCATGGCTGGCCGGCGTACTTCGGTTTCGTACCGGACAGCACGGGCGGTAGCAGTGGATTACCGCACTGGCAGCGCACCCGTGGCACCCCGCGATCGTCGAGAAGAACCGCGGTGCCTGCCTGAAGAACGGACTGAAGCGGGAATGCCGCACCGTTCTGAAATCCGTGATTGGTGACCCGAGTGTCCGCAGCCAGAAGGACTTCGGTGAGGGAATCGATATAGGCATCGACGTCGGAAATGCCGAGCACGCGCGCCCACGCTTGTCGCTGCGCATCATTCCTGGCGAGGAATGATTTCAGCTTCGCCTTGTCGCAGACGGTCAATTCGTCCGAGCCACCGAAGATTCCTGTTCTGTCCCCGGGAACGGCAACCAACGGCGCCCTACCGGCCTCCGTCGCGACGGGCACGGCCACCGGCGCCGTCGTCGGCACAGTGGACGGAGCACCCGGTGGGACTGCCGACTCCGTCCAAGGAAACTCGCCTTCCGATGCCGCCGCCTCCAGGAGAACCTCCCCGCCCTCTTCGTCGCCACCTCGCACGAAGATCAGATAGGCGCCGACGAGCAAGGCGATGATCGCAACTGCGAACGCGAGCAGCGGCCATGCCATCGTCCTTTTGCGTTCGGGTGGTGGTGGCGGTTGCTGCCAAGGGGCGCCGTGAGGCTGCCACGACGGAGGTTCAGGCGGCCCGGAATAGTAGCTCATCGGTCGTTCTCCGATGCATGTTGCGAAACCGGCGTGATGGGGCCCGACCCAACCAATATTGCGTGAATGACGATACGCGCATTTCGACCTCGGATGGTGTGGTTGAAGCCCTGTTTACGCGGCCGATTGCGGTGTTCGTAGGCCGTGCTCGGGCATATCCTGAATTCGAGATCGAATTCCCGGGTGACGTCATCCCGCACGTCCCTTTCCGCCGCCGATGCCGGAGGGAACAGTGAACATCGGGCCCTCGCGTAGAAGTCCAGTCCTGTTCGGCCTCATCGTCTTTGCGGTCGTGTGCGCGATCCTTGTAATCGCGTTGTCGATCGGCTTTGCCGTGCATTTCCTGCGTGCGGGTCCGGGGCCCTCGATTAACGAAGCGCAGGCAAGCGCGACCATCGAAGTGGGGGAGGCGCCATGGGGCGTCGCTGTCGACACCGCGACCCACACCGTGTACGTCACGAACAAAGACTCCGACACTGTGTCGGTGATCGACGGCGCCACCCGCACAGTCACCGCGACCATCGGAGTCGGTGACAATCCGAGGGGCCTGGCGATAGACCCGGCGACACATTCGGTCTACGTCGCAAACTCGCAGAGCAACTCTGTCTCCGTGATCGACGGTGCAAGCTTGACGGTGGTCGCGACTGTTGCGGTTGGCGATCGACCCTTCGGCGTGGCGGTCGATTCCGCGGAGCAGTCGGTATATGTGACGAACTACCTCGGTAACAGCGTGTCGGTGATCGACACCAAGCGCGTGGCCGTCGAGGCGACAATTCAGGTCGGTACGAATCCCTCCGAGGTGGTCGTCGACACAACCACCCACACCGCCTATGTCATCAACGTCGAAGACTGGACGATATCGGTGATCGACACCACCAATAACCATGCGGCCGAGGATATTTACGTCGGAGGATCGCCACACGGCGTTGCGGTCGACCCGGCTACTCAGACGATCTACGTCGGCGTTCGGAAGATCAGCGATGGCGAAGAAGACACCTTCGTCTTGCCGATCGACGCGGAAAATCGCACCAGCACCACCGTCGTTTCCCTGGACGGCGACCCGGTTCGGACTGCGTTGGACTCTGACAATCACGTGCTCTACGCGACTGTTGCCGACCCCGACAGACTCGTCGTGATCGACCCCCGAACTCGGGCAGTGACCGACATCTTCAAGGTTGGAGACTTTCCCGGCGGGATCGCGGTCGATCCGGAAACCCGCACCGTCTATGTCGCCAATTTCACCAACGGAACCATTTCAGTCGTTATCCGCTGAAGCGCACCGTCCTGGAGGTGCGAGTCAGTCCGAACGCTCCGCGCCGAAAACCCGGCCAACCTTGATAGCCGACGCAACAACAAGGGGCGCAACAGGATCGGGCGGCCCGTACCACTGCAGCCTCGTCACAATGTACTTACCCGGGACCGCATACTTCTTCTGTTCCACCGTGGTCGTGACACTCGCTATCTTCTTTCCGGATTCTTCGAGGACGGAGAAGTCCGACCACCGGGACTTCTCGCGCTTGATCAAGCCGACTCGTCGACCGCCAACCCGCAACGACAGCTTTGCCGCACCAAGCACGTTGTCCTGGACGATCTCACCGACCGGTCCAGCCCAAGGCTGTTCGACGACGAAGCGGTACCTGCCGAAGGACTCGTCCCTCACGAGCAGGATCGGCTGCCCGTTCGCATCTGCGACATGGAGTTCGTTCGCCAGCACGGAAGCCGGCGCACCGTTGCGTTGCCCGACGAGCGACCCGATCGGCCGATCGTTCTGGTCGAGGATCGACGTCCCTCCCTGCACCAGGAGACCGGCTTTGGCGACGAACTGCAGAACCGGTTCCGCCAACACGCTGCCGATGCTCGCAGGCTGAGTGTGCGATGTCCATGCAGAACCGTCCCACCACCGGAACCCGTGATCGCGCGGATACCAACCGGGAGGGGGCGGCGGATTCGCCATCTTCGTAGGATACGTCCGGTGTCGGGACGAAGCAGCCCACTTCGCCGGAAGTCGAAAGCTGCTGGGACGTATGCAGAAGTTGGCAAGCGACCCGAAGAAGGTGGTGAACGTGGTCGCCCACGCGCTGACCTCGCGGCGCCCGAAGCGACGGTTCTGTGCGACAACGTCAATCGCCTACAGAAGTCGCTCGTTGCGATCACACCCGCCGCCATCAACGACGCCGTGTTGGCGGCAGCGACGACAGGTAGCCGAGCCAGGGCCTAGTAGGCGGCGGGTGCACCGCCTGCTTTGATTCCGTGGTGCAGTTCGGCGACGTCCGGGTGTGCTCGAGTTCGGGACTTCCACGCGTTCTCGCCGTAGGTGGTGAAGATCGGGTTGTCCGGGTCTGCCTCCACCCCACGTGACTTCGCGGCGAGAGTCGGCGGAAGTTCGATGATCGGTACGACGGCATCGAGCGCTGGGTTCAGAAAGTACGGTATCGAGACCCGGTCGGTACCTGGCCGCGGCGCGAGGACTCGGTGCTTGGTCGCGCGGAGATAGCCGTTGGTCGCGACCTCGAGCAGTTCCCCGATATTGACGATGAACGCGTTCTCCAGCGGAGGTACATCGACCCACTCGCCAGGTGTGAGTTCCACCTGGAGACCTTCGGAGTTCGGCGCAACCAGCAACAGCGTCAGCACTCCGGAATCCTTGTGCGCCCCAACGCCCTGTGGGTTGTCGACGCTGCCCGGGTAGCGGACGACCTTCATCAAGGTCGCCGGCAACTCGGCGAATGCGTTGTCGAAGTGATCCTCCGCCGCGCCGAGGGAGACGGCCCAATGCCGCAGCAAACGGAGCCCGACCTCGGCGAGGGAGTCGTCCCACGCCTCGAAGACTCGGCGGAGCTCGGGTAGCGCCGAGGGCCACAGGTTGGGGCCCTGCAGGTGCCAGTAGCCCTCGGCGTCGGTGAGCACGGTCCGCTCGGGGCCGATGTCGATCTGCTCCCGCCAATCGACCTTCCCGTTCGTCAGTTCGCCGCCGAGACGGGAGTAGCCGCGAAACTGCGGGCTCTTCAGCTGACTGATCTCGTCTTTCGCGGCATCGGGCAGTGCGAAGAACTGTTCGGCGATCTGAAGCACCTCGCGGATGCGATCAGCTGCGACGTCATGGCCGACCAGGTAGAAGAAGCCCGCCTCGTGCGCTGCCTCGCGAAGGGAGACGCGAAACGAGGTCGGATCGGACTCTGCGGCCTTCAGATCGACAACAGGAAGCATCACGCCACAGTGTCATGACCAACGATCGCTCACCAGAGATATTCTCGGCGTGAATCTGTGGTCAGATGCCGCTGACAGGCGCGAGGTAGCGCCCGGTGACACTCGCGGTGGATTGGGCGATGTCGACCGGTGTGCCGGTGGCGACGATGGTCCCTCCCGCGTCGCCACCGCCGGGTCCCATGTCGACGATGTAGTCGGCGTTGGCGATCATGTCGAGGTCGTGCTCGATGACGACGACAGTGGCGCCCTTCGCGCTGAGGCGGTCGATGACGCCGAGCAAGGTCCGGATGTCGAGGGGGTGCAGGCCGACGCTGGGTTCGTCCAGTACGAACAGTGCAGCGGACTGTGTGCGGCCGAGTTCGGTTGCGAGCTTGAGTCGTTGCGCTTCGCCGCCGGACAGCGCCGGAGTGTCCTCACCCAGGGTCAGGTAGCCGAGTCCGAGGTCGATGAGCGTCTGCAGCTTCTTACCCACCTTGGGGAGGTCCTCGGTGGCCGACAGTGCCTTGGTGACGGTGAGGCCTAGGAGTGCGGGCAACGACAGCCCGTCCGGCCCGCCGCGCCGAATATCCTGTGCGGCAACGGCATAGCGGGTGCCGTCGCATTCGGGGCAGGCGATGTCGACGTCGGGGAGAAACTGGACGTCGAGCGAGATCTGGCCTGTGCCCTCGCAGCGTGGGCAGCGCAGCGATCCGGTGTTGTATGAGAAGTCGGATGCGGTGAGGCCACGGCTCTTCGACTCGTCGAGGGCGGCGTAGGTACGGCGAAGCTCGTCGAGGACGCCACTGTAGGTGGCGACGGTGGACCGCACGTTGGTGCCGATGGGGGAGGCATCGACAACATTGACGCGTTCGATGCCCGACGGTTCCACCGAGGTGACGTGTGCGGGCAAGCGCTCGCCGGTCGCCGCGGTCTGCAACGCCGGCACCAGGCTCTCCAGCACCAGCGTGGTCTTGCCGGACCCGGAGACTCCGGTGACCGCGGTGAGTCGGCCTTTGGGAATTTCGACGTCGAGAGCGTGCACCGTGTGCAGCGGACGGGTGGCCAAGCGGATCCGGCCGTGGTCGAAAAGCTGTCCTGGGGTGACCGTTTCGCGCACGCGGATCGGTCGACCAGCACGACGGAGTTTCCGTCGCGCAGCAGGTCGCGGATGACGCCGTTGAGGCCGTCGATGTTGGACGGGTGCAGCCCGATGGACGGTTCGTCGAGGACGTAGAGCACCCCGGTGGTCTGGTTGCGCACGGCTCGGGACAGCGCGACCCGTTGCCGTTCACCGGTGGACAGGGTGGCGCTGGGCCGATCCAGGCCGAGATAGCCGAGGCCGAGTTCGACGAGCCGCTCCGCCATCTCGAGCAACTGTCCGACGATAGCCGTTGCCATCGATCGCATGTCAGGAGGCAGAGTGTCGAGGATCGTTGGCGCCCAAGCGATCACTTCGTCGAGGGGCTTCGCGGTCGCCTCGGCGAGATTGATCCCGGCGACGTGTGGGGCCAGGGCTCGCTCGCTCAGTCGGGCGCCGTGACACGTCGGACAGGTGCCGGTGTTGATGAACTTGTTGACCCGGTTGACGCCGGCTTCGCTGGCGGCCTTGTCGAGCGCTTCCTGCACGGCCAGACGGGCATTGCGGTAGACGAAGTTGATTTCGAACAGCTTTCCGCTCTTCGATGGCACCGTGATGCGATGCTTCTCCGCGGGACCGTGCAGGACGATGTCGCGTTCGTCGTCGGTGAGATCTCGGTAGGGCACGTCGGTGCGCACGCCGAGTTCGCCGACCATTTGTGGCATGACGGTCAGACCCATCATCTTCCACGGGGCTACTGCGCCGTCGGCGATGGTCCGTGAGGGATCGGGAACCAGAAGTGCGTCGTCGATTTCGCGCACAACCCCAAGTCCGCCGCAGGTCGCACATGCACCGTCGGAGTTGAAGGCCAGCGCCTCGGCACCAGGCGGACTGAAAGTGACACCACAGACCGGGCAGGTGAGGTCCAGCCCGGCTGCGACGTCGATCGTCGGCTGTTGCCGGTGGCCGTTGGGGCAGACGTGTTCTGCGAGGCGGGAAAACAGCAGGCGCAGTACGTTGAGTAGTTCGGTCGAGGTGCCGAATGTGCTGCGGGCGCCGGGGACACCCGGTCGTTGCCGCAGGGCGAGCGCGGCGGGGACGTGCCGAACGCTGTCGACGGTGGCTTTGGTGGCGTGCGACATTCTGCGCCGGGTGTAGGTCGACAGCGCTTCGATGTAGCGACGGGATCCCTCCGCGTAGAGGACTCCCATCGCCAACGACGACTTCCCCGAGCCGGAAACCCCTGCGATGGCGACCATCCGATTCAAGGGAATGTCGACGTCGACGTTCGCGAGGTTGTGCACGCACGCGCCACGCACCTCGATGGTGGTGGGTGCGGCCGGACTCTCGGCGGCGGTGCTCTTCTCGCGGGACACAGCACCCACCCTCTCGTGTCGGACGCCCGCTCGAATGCCCGCAAACTTCAGGCGCGCGCTTCCGCAGCCGCGGCGATGTCGCGAAGGTCCTGCACCATCATTTTCTTCGTGATTGCTGCCCCGATGCGCGAGGTAACAGCGGCGACGAGCCTTCCGAACGCGCCCGACGGGCCATCGACCGCGGAGAACGTCATCGCCAATTCTGTTCGCGCACTATCGGGTACGAGCTCGAAAACCGTGGTGTAGTCCACACCACGCGCATTCGACTTGATGACCGTCCGAGTGAGTGGATCGACTTCGGCCACCCACATTTCCATCGTGTCCGATGTGCCCATCAGCTTGCGGGTCTCCCGCCACCGCGTTCCGACCTCGAACCCGCGGCCTGCCAAGCGCTCCACGCGGGTCAAACCTGACAGGACATCCACGGTGCCTTCGATGTCGGTGAGCACGGCCCATACCTCGCCGACGGGCGCATTCACTGACTGGGAAAGCCTAATTGCATTGTCGGACACTACGCCTCCGTCGATTTAGGGACGCGTCCGACAATAACGCAAATCGGACAACTGATTCACGACCGTTGTGTCAGGGTGCTGTGCGCCGATGACACTCCCTGTGTCAACCTCAGGCGGCAGAAGCTGCCTGGTGTTGATCGATG
>NZ_JBIMSN010000050.1:0-86653 GCF_043944905.1 Antrihabitans spumae | reverse complement strand
CGAACAACGCCGAAAACACTCGCCGCTTGACTCTTAAAGCCTAGGGATGTCTCACGAGCCCGGAGGGCATAACCGTGCACGAATTTTCCATCGAACGCGAAGTGATCCTCCCGGTCGACCCGGAGCAGGTATTCGCAGCGATCACCACCGGAACCGCCGGTTGGATGTTTCCGACCGGCGGCGACCCGGATATCGACGCGAACAATTCCACGAACAATCCCGTCAAGGCATGGGAGCCACCCAACCGACTCGCGATCCGCCAGGAAGCCGACGGCTGGTTCAACGCGCTCGAGTACCTGATCGAGGCACGCGACGGCGGTACGGCTTCGCTGCGCTACGTGCACAGCGGCATCCTCGTCGACGACTGGGACAACCAGTACGACGGCGCGAGCAAGCACACCGACTTCTACCTGCACAGCCTCGGGGAATACCTGCGGCACTTCGCGGGCAGACCCGTCACCTACGTCTCCGCCGACGGTCCGCCGGCATCGGGCACACCCGACGCCTTGACTACACTTCGACGCGCACTCGGCGTCGATTCCGCAGCGCGCGTGGGTGATCGCGTCACCATCGACGTACCCGGGTCGACGCCGGTCGATGCCGAGGTCGACTATACGAACGAATACTTCCTCGGATTGCGCAGCGCCGAAACCCTGTACCGCTTCTACGGCCGCAACAACTTCGGTGGAACGGTCGACGCTGCACACCACTTCTTCACCGACGAGATCGACCACGTCGCAACGCAACTGGCTTGGCAGAACTGGCTCGACAACATCTACGCGTGAGCAACTACCCATACAAGGAGAAGCTATGACCAACACCGCTCCCGACCGCCTGTCCTCGTTGAAAGCGTTGCGGCTCAGCCGAGTCGAAGGCGTCGTCGGCACCGTGCTCGTCGCGCTTGTGATCAACCTGGTGATCTGGCTGATCGGCCTCGCTGCAGGTGCCTCCTACGACGCGCAAGACGGCGACGAGGTCATGAGAGTCGCCCCAGGGGGCGTCATCTTTCTCTCGACCCTGCCGACGATCGTCGGAATGACAGCTGCAGCATTGCTGTCGCTGAAATGGCCCGTGATTCTGCGGGTCGCTCAGGTGGTGGGTCCGGTGCTTGCCATTGCGACGATCGCCGGCACCGTGATGACGAAATTCGACTCCACGACCTCCCAGGTCTTTCTGTCGCTGATGCACGTTGCGCTCGCAGCCGTGCTCTACGTCGGGCTGGAAGGTATGCGCCGGAATCTGGCGAAGTAGCCGCGTTCAGCACGATTTCGGGATTCGACTTGACCTAAACCATTGTTCAGGTTGAACGATGGGTCAGGTACCCCCGACCATCGCCTGACGAAGGATTTCCGAATGACTGCCACAAATGCAGAAACCAGCACCGCAACACCAGGCACCACACCCCACAATCGTCGAGCACTCAACCGCCCGCAAGCTGTCGCGTTCGCCGTCGTCGCGGCACTCGTCATCAATCTCATTGTCTGGCTTGTAGGTTGGGCGTTCGGTGGCGACTTCACCATAGTCGCGGACGGCAAGCCCTCCGACGCCGCACCCGGCGGAGTCGTCATCTTCACCGTCGTTCCTACGTTGATCGGCATGACCGCGGCCGCCGTGCTGCTCCCCTACTGGGCGGGTGTCGTCCGCGTCGCGCAGATCATCGGACCGACACTGTCGATTCTGACGATCGGACTGACGATCAACGCACCCTTCGATGGTCCGAGCACGATCTCGCTCTCAGCCATGCACGTTGTGATCGCCATCGCGATCTACGTCGGACTCGACGCGATGCAACGTGGCTGGGCAGCGAAGCGCCGCAACTGAGCCCGGCAACCGGAACTCGCACCCTTGCCGAACCGTCGGTAGGATTTCACAAAGTCCGGCGGTTCGGCCGAAGGAGTGGCGATGTCTACGATCAACGGTCTCCCGGCTCATCCCCTGCTGGTCCATTTCATCGTTGTTCTCACCCCGGCGACCGCTGTCCTCGCAATCGTGTGTGCGATTTGGCCCGCCGCCCGACGACGTTTCGTCTGGTTGCTCCTCCCGACCGCACTTGTGGTTCTCGTCCTGACACGGTTGACCGTCAGAGCGGGCAGATCACTCGCCGAGAAGTTCGGCAACTCCGAAGTGCTCCGAACGCACATGAACCTCGGCGAGACGATGATCTGGTTTTCGATCGCGCTCGCCGTCGCCGCGGCGTCCGTCACGGCCGTTCACGTCGCGGAACATCGCTCGAAGGCGCTCAAACCCGTTGTCGTGTGGGCTATCGCAGCCTTGACCATCGCGGTCGGCGTCGCTGTCTGCGTGCAGACCTACCGCATCGGCGATTCGGGTTCGCGCGCCGTCTGGGGAGGAACCGCCATGACCCTCGAACTGCCCGCTAGCCCAGCAGGATCATGACCAACGCGAGCACGACTATGACGGTGATACCGACAGCAATCACCGCAGGCATCATCGATCGGGGTAGCGGACGGCCGCTCCTGATCGCGTCGTCGACTCGTTGCCACCGCTGGTAACTGGTCGACGCAAGATAGAGCGCAAGGGCAGCCAACGCGAGACCCGCGGCCAGACGTAGCGGCTTCGGCCCGAAATCCGGAACGAACTGCACCACACCGACACCACATGCCAAGAGGGCAAGCGACGTCCGGATCCACGCCAAAAACGTGCGCTCGTTCGCCAGCGTGAACCGGTAGTCCGGCTCGTTGTCCGTCACGATTTCAGGCTAGGGCGTCCGAGTTAGTCCATGTAGCCGGGGGGCCTGGAGAATTCGTACCAGTCACCGTCGATGTGGGTGTACTCCCGCCGATCGGCAATCAAGTTGGGGCGATATACGAAACCGGTCTCGTGTACCCCCGCGTCCAGATCGAAATAGACGTTGCCGTTCCGCTCCCACTGTTGACTGCAACGAAATCCGCCGACGACGCCAGGACACCGTTCCACGGCTGTGGACCCGAGCATGTCCCGCGCAGCCTGTTCGAACGATCCCTCGGCGAACTGCCACCGCACCTTCACCAAGTCGACGTTGACGAGCACTGTCGCAACGATTCCGAACAACAGTGGTATTGCCGCGACCTTGGCCCATTGCCTGCCGGTTGTATCTCCATGGCTGCCCGAATAGCTGGTTAGTCGGACTATCCAAGCCAAGCCAACGACCGCCAGCGTGCACATCGCAGCGATCCACAACTCGGCATCACCGCTGGTTGGGTCAGTCGCCAACCACAGCAGTACAGCGCAGGCGCACGCGCCCACCGCGAACAGCAACCACCCCGGTGGTGTCGACCAGAACCGACTCCATGCCGTGCGCAACCGTCCCCACCACCCCGTCATGGGTCCATACTCTCATCCAGGCAGTGCTAGTCTGATCACATATATTTGATTTTCAGAGCCGTACTCGCAAAGGAGCGAACCGTATGGACCTCGACTGGTCGACCGACGAACTCGAGTTTCGAGACGACGTCCGCGAGTTCCTCGCCGAGAAATTGACGCCCGAGTTGCGCCGCGCCGGACGCCTGATGACAAGCGTCTACTCCGACCACGAGGCAAGTCTCGAATGGCAGCACATCCTGCACGAACGCGGTTGGGCAGCGCCGGCGTGGCCCGTCGAGTACGGCGGCTGCGACTGGAGTCTGGCCAAGCACTACATCTTCAGCGCCGAGTCGATCCGGGCGGGCGCTCCCCTGTTGTCCCCCATGGGAATTCGGATGGTCGCCCACGCAATCGTCGCATTCGGCACGGCCGAGCAGAAGGACTTCTACCTCCCACGCATCCTGACCGGTGAGGTCTTCTTCTGCCAGGGCTATTCCGAGCCGGAATCCGGTTCGGATCTGGCGTCGCTCAGCATGGCCGCAATCGAGGACGGTGACGACCTCGTCTGCACCGGAAGCAAGATCTGGACGACCCACGCAACCGAAGCCAACTGGATCTTCTGCCTCGTGCGGACATCGAAGGAAGCGCAGAAGCAGCGTGGCATCACCTTTTTGCTCATCGACATGAACAGTCCGGGTATCGCGGTGCGGCCGCTGGTGATGACCTCCGGCGAAGAAGTGCAGAACCAGGTGTTCTTCGACAATGTCCGCGTGCCGAAGGCAAACGTCATCGGCAAGATCGACGACGGCTGGACCGTTGCGAAGTATCTCCTCATCTTCGAGCGAGGCGGCGGCGCGGCGGCACCGATGCTGCAGGCCATGTCGAATTCGGTCGCGGACGCAGCCGCCGAACAGCCCGGACCCGACGGCCGACCGCTGCTCGACGACCCCGCATTTTCGGCCAAACTCGCCGAAGCCCGCATTCGGGTCGACGTACTCGAGATCGTCGAATTCCGCACGCTCGCAGCGCTTGCCAGCGGGAAGAACCCCGGACCAGCTGCCTCGATGATCAAGATCCTCGGAACCGAACTGAGCCAGAAGATCACCGAACTGGCGCTGGAGGCAGCTGGTCCGCGAGGACGGGTGTACCAACCACACGCGACGGCACCCGGCGGACCGCTGTCGGAGTACACCCCACCGGCCGACGGCTACCTCAGCGGCGCCGAATGGCAAGCTGTCGCTCCCCTGCACTATTTCAACGACCGCGCCGGCTCGATCTACGCCGGTAGCAACGAAATTCAACGAAATATTCTCGCCAAAGCCGGATTGGGTCTGTAGATGGACTTCGCACTCGACAACGAACAAGAACTGCTGCGCGACACCGTCACCGGGTTTCTCGCCACCCGCTACCACCTGGCGGCGAGCCGGACCGTTGCCAAGTCCGGGATCGGCTGGCAACCCGACATTTGGCGCGGCTTCGCGAAGGAACTCGACATCCTCGGCGCGACGCTGCCCGAGTCGGTCGGCGGAATGGGCGGTGGCCCAGTCGAATCGATGATCATCGCCGAGGCGCTCGGCTACGCGCTTGTCGTCGAGCCGTACGTCGACACCGTGATCGTCGGTGGCGGACTACTGCAACGCGCAGGTGGCGAACAGGCTTCAACACTACTGAGCGGCATCGCGTCGGGCGACGTGATCACCGCCCTCGCTGCCACGGAGCCGACCTCGGGATACACACTCCATGACGTGACGACCACAGCAACGAAGGACGGTGATTCCTGGATCATCAACGGCGCCAAGATAGTTGTCGGTAGCGCTCCTTTCGCGACGCATCTTCTCCTCACCGCACGGACCTCGGGCGAGCGCCGCGACACGACCGGACTGTCGCTGTTCGTGATCGAGTTCGACGCAGGCAATCCGCCGAAAGGCCTTGAAGTCCACAGCTACCGAACGATCGACGACCGCCGCGCAGCCGATCTCGTCTTCACCGATGTCCGGCTGCCGGCCGACGCACTTCTCGGCGCCGAGGGCACGGCGTGGGCATCGCTCGACCAGGCAATCGACGAAGCAACGGCGGCCGTTGCGGCGGAGGCTGTCGGTTGTATGCGAAAAGTGTTGGCAGACACGGTCGAATACACGAAGCAGCGGCAGCAGTTCGGGCAGCCGATCAGCAGCTTCCAGGTGCTGCAACACCGCATGGTCGACATGTCCATGGAACTCGAACAGGCCGTTGCCGCAGCACATCTCGCGATCCTGAATCTCGATGCCGAACCGAAGCGCCGCTCTCGAACGATCTCGGCTGCCAAGGCGACTATCGGTCGGGCGGCTCGATTCATCGGCCAGAACGCCGTCCAACTCCATGGCGGTATGGGGATGACGGAGGAACTCGCGATCGGGCATTACTTCAAACGTCTTACCGCGATCGAGAACGAATACGGTCCTGCCGACTTCCACATCGCCCGCTATGCCGCACTGACAAGGGCTGACTAGGGCTGACCGCTCCAGGCGAAGCAATCGCCGCCGGTAGCATCGTCGCGATGACCAGCGTGCAGGACGGGCCGACGCAGGACCGTCCTGCCCGAAATACGCGACCGTCCAACCGACGCGCCCTCATCGTCGCGGCAGCAAGCACGCTGTTCTACGAACACGGCTACGCGGACGTCGCGATGAGTGACGTGGCCGAGGCAGTCGCGATCGGTCCGTCCGCGCTGTATCGCCATTTCCGAGGCAAGCAGCAACTTCTCGGTCAGGTCGTTGCGGATGCGCTCGACACGTTCGTCGACGCCCTTGCGCGAGCCGAGTCCGACGACACGACCGATCTCGCGGAAGTTCTCGCAACAGCCGCACTCGAGCACCGAACGGTCGGCGTCCTGTGGCGGCGCGAAGCTCGCCACCTCTCCGAGGAGGACCGCAAGGATCTGCGTGCCGAAACCAGACTGATCGGCGAGCGTCTGATGAGGATCATCGGTGCCCGGCGCCCGCAGCTCAGCGCGGCCGAGTCCGACCTACTGGCGTGGTGCGCACTCGCCGTTGCCAACAGCATGTCGTTCCACCGACTGACGCTCCCAGCGCCGGAATCGGCGACACTGCTGACCGAACTCGTTGCAGCCGTGCTCGATGCATCTATCGAACTGCCGGTGGGCGCGGCTGCATCGAATCGCACGGCGGGCCTACTGAATGCGACCCGATCACGTCGGGAAGCCATTCTCGGCGAAGCGATAGTCCTGTTCGCCGACAAGGGTTTTGCGGGCGTGAGCATGGACGACATCGGCGCTTCGGTCGGAATTGCCGGGCCGAGCGTCTACGGTCATTTCGCGGCGAAAACCGACATCCTCGTCGCCGCCATGTTCCGGGGTGACGAGTGGCTGCAGATGGACATGGGGCGAGCTCTCGGCCAGTCCACCGATTCCCGCGACGGAGTCCGGCGCCTGCTCGACAGCTACGCATCGTTCGCAATGGAGAACCCGCACCTGGTTCGAATTCTCGTCTCGGAGTCCGCGCACCTTCCCGACACCGAGCGGCACAGGTCGCGCGTCGCACAGCACGATTACATCGCGAAGTGGGTTCATCTGGTCCGAACGGTTCATCCCGAATGGGACACGACGGTCGCCAGGATCCGCGTCCAGGCAGCGCAAGCGCTGATCAACGACGTCGCGTTGACACCGCACCTTCGCACGCGTCCCGGCATAGCAGCTGCGATCGCGTCGATCGGTCGAGATCTTCTCGGCGTCACGTAGGGGTCACATCGGGGGGCGGCAATCGAGTAGCGTTCTTGTCCATCAACTCGCGACCGATACCTGGAGACGAACGTGACAGATACGAAGCCGACCGACGCAACCGACACTGCGCACGGCATCTCCGAGCGATTCGTTCGCAACGGCGAGATCGAGATCGCGGTCTACGAACAGGGCAATCCGGACGGCGAGACGATCATTCTCGTGCACGGTTGGCCCGATACCCACCGTCTGTGGGAAGGCGTCGTACCGTTCCTCGCCGACCGCTTTCATGTCGTCAGCTACGACACTCGCGGCCACGGTCGGACGACCAATCCGGACAGCTACCGCGACTTCGAACTCAGTGCACTGGCATCGGATTTCTTCGCCGTCGCCGACGCGGTCAGCCCGGATCGCCCGGTGCACGTGCTCGCCCACGACTGGGGTTCCATCTCGGTGTGGGAGGCAGTGTGCGAGCCCGCCGCCGAAGAGCGGATCGCCTCGTTCACGTCGGCATCCGGCCCGAACCTCGATCACGTGGGCAAGTGGATGCGCCGCAGATTGTCTCGACCGACGCCGAAGAATGTATGGCAACCGGTTTCTCAACTGTTGTCTTCCGGCTACACGTTCCTGTTCATGACGCCTGCACTGCCGAAGGCGCTGTTCGGGCTCGGCAACGAGTCGCATTGGAAGACGTTTTTGAAAGTGGTCGAAGGCACCGATTCCGACCGCATCTTTCTCGCCGACACCCTGAAGCAGGACCTCGTCAACGGCCTGCGGATCTACCGAGCAAACATCGTCCAGCGGATCTTCAATTCGCGCGAACGCGAGACCAAGGTTCCTGTGCAGTTGATCGTCGACACGTTGGACGTCGCCATTCGACCTGCCGGCTACGACGACGAATCCCGCTGGACCGAGCGTCTCTGGCGTCGCGACGTCAACGCAGGCCACTGGGTGCCGTTCTCGCATCCGCAGGTTCTGGCGCGGGCGACGATCGAGCTCATCGACGCCCTGTCCGGCAAGGAACCCACGCGTGAACTACGTCGCGCTCGCGTGACGAAGTCCGAGCGACGGCACTTCGACGACCAACTTCTCGTCATCACCGGCGGCGGCAGTGGAATCGGCAGGGAGACTGCGCTCGCATTCGCTCGCGAAGGCGCCGAGGTGGTGCTTTCCGACGTGAACCTCGCCTCGGCGAAGGAGACTGCCACGTTGATCGCCGAACTCGGCGGCGTCGCACATGCCTACCAACTCGACGTCTCCGACGCGGACGCCGTGCAGGCGCACGCCGATCTCGTTGCCGAAAAGCACGGCGTGCCAGACATTTTGATCAACAATGCAGGCATCGGGCAGGCGGGCCGATTCTTCGACACGCCGGCAGCGACCTTCCGCAAGGTCATCGACATCAACCTCTTCGGCGTCATCAACGGATCTCGGTCGTTCGGCGCGAAGATGGTCGAACGCGGACTCGGCGGGCAGATCGTGAACCTGTCGTCGATGGCCGCATTCGGCGCGCAGCAGGGCTTCAGCCCGTACGCGACCAGTAAGTCGGCGGTGTTCATGTTCTCCGACTGCTTGCGATCCGAGTTGGCGAGCGCCAACATCGGCGTCAGCACGATCTGCCCTGGCATCGTCCACACGAACATCACCAACACCACCGAGTTCTCTGGTGTATCGAGCGACGAGCAGGCGCAGAAGCAGGCAAAATTCGATCGGCTCTACCAGAAGCGGGGATACACCCCCGATAAAGTGGCTGACTGCATCGTCGACGCGGTCAAGACCAACAAGTCGATTGTTCCGGTGACACCCGAGGCACACCTCAGCTATCACTTCAGTCGGTTGGCGCCTGCGTTGGTTCGCTTCGGTGCGGCCAACTCGAACCTGATCAAGTAACTGTCCCCATACGCCGCAACGCTGCCGTGCCGAACGCGGTCAGCGCTGCGGCGAACCACAATGCGGACAGGCCGATCCACAGGTAGGTCACGGCACCGACGACAGTGCCTGCAGCGAGGCCGGACCAGAGTGCGAAGTACCGCAGCCCGACGACGCTTCGCTCACCGTCGATCAGCCTCGACACACTTTGACCAAGCTTCACCAGCGTCCCGGTGACGAAGGTGAGACCGATCGTCGCTTGCCCGTCACGTTCGAACACCGAATTCTGTGCACCCATCGCGACAGCCATCAAGGGTGGCGCTATAAAAGCGGCGAACGGTATGTGATGGAAGACCGCTGCCGTTGTGAGGATGGACGCGACGATCGCGAGCACTATCCATCGTCGCTCCCGGACTCGGCGACTTGCCTGCGACCCGATGACGACTCCGACGAAGAAGGCGACGATCAATCCGATCGCGAGGCCGAAATCTCGGAAGTCACCCTGGGCAAGCGATACTCCCGCCTGCGTTGTGTTCCCGCTCATAAACGAGACGAAATAGCCTCCGAAGTGCAGAAACCCGATCGCATCCACAAAGCCCGCGACCCCGGACAGCATGGCCGCGAGCGTCATCTCACGGCGGTCGTGATCGAGCACCGGACTCCTTCCGCCGCTATTTGCTAAACTTTGAATATAGTCAACCATGAACGTCTACAGCTCGAGTCTGGAGAGGATCACAATGCCGAACTCGAGCCAGCCGCTGTATCGCATGAAAGCAGACTTCTTCAAAACCCTCGGCCACCCGGTCCGAATCAGGGTGCTCGAACTGCTCAGCGAACACGAGCGCACGGTGTCCGACATGCTTGGAGAGGTCGGGATCGAACCATCGAACCTTTCGCAGCAACTCTCGGTTCTGCGCCGCGCCGGACTGGTCACGGCCCGTCGCGACGGACTGTTCGTGACCTATGCGCTGGCGTCACCGAGGGTGTCCGAACTACTCGCTGTCGCGCGAGAGATCCTGCTCGGCGTGGTCGTCAGTCAGGCGGAAACCCTAGGCGAAATCGACGAAAACCCTATTAAGGAAAGACTTTGAGCACCGAAACGCGTACCAAGCCCAATCTGATCGAATACATCACCTACTCCTACGGACGCACCCTTCCGCCATCGATGCGTGAGTGGGTTCGACACGATCTAGCAGGCAAGGGTTCCGCGACTCGACTGGTAGTCAGGGTCACGATTCCCTGCATCCTGCTGCTTCTGCCGCTGCTGTTGATACCGACGACGCTGTACGTCTACATCAGCATGACGGTGCCGATCCTCATTCCGTTCGTCTATTTCGCGATCGCACTCAATCGGGTGTACCGACGTCATCGCCTGTCCCAGCACGGCCTCGACCCGGCCCTGGTCGACGAGCAGGACAAGGTGAAGAACGCAGTCGAATACCAGGCCTACCGCGATCGGCACGGGCATACCTAGACTGGACAGGCAGCAAACCACCAGCGGTTACGATTCCCTCGGGCCGGGTACTCTCGATTGACCGCCTTGTCGGGAGCCGATTCGACCGGACGGAGGATGCGTGAGCAGCCATTACTCACAGTTTCCGCACTTCCCGCCCCGTTTCGATCTAGCCAGCGACGCTATCCTCACCTACCTGCGCAACGAAATCCCGCTCGGCTTCTGGGGAGTGACGCGATTCGACGGCGAACGCCAGGTGTACCTCACAGTGAACAACGTCGCGTTCCCGGTCACATCGGGAGATTCCGTTGCCTGGGCAGATTCGATGTGCCAGTACATGGTTCTCGGCGAGACCCCGAACATCGCACCCGACGTCCGTGAGGTGCCCCAGTACGCGGCGATCGAAGAAGCGTCCGCACTCTCGGTCGGCACGTACGTCGGCCTGCCGCTTGTCACCTCGGACGGAACACTGTTCGGCACGCTCTGCGGTTTCGACGAGAAACCGCACGAAGATTCACTCGAAGCCCACCAGTCGCTCCTCGAGCTGCTCGTCTCACTGCTTGCAAACGTTCTCGAAGCCGACCTCGACCGCACCGCCGTGCAACGGGCACTCGAACAGGCCGAGCTGCGCGCCTCGACGGACACCTTGACCGGGCTGCTCAATCGAGGGGGCTGGGAACGCCTGCTCGAACACGAAGAGGCTCGCTATCGGCGTTTCGGCGACCCCGGCGCAGTGATCAGCGTCGACCTGGATCATCTGAAACCGATCAACGACACCAAGGGACACCACGCCGGCGACGAATATCTCCGTACCGCCGCTCGGGCACTCGCGGACAACGTGCGTAGCGCCGACATCGTTGCCCGGGTCGGCGGCGACGAGTTCGGCATTCTGGCGCCGAAGACGACAGCGGACGACGCAGAGGAATTGACCCGACGTCTGTCGCAGGCACTCCACGCGGTCGGCGTCACGGCATCGTTCGGACACGCCCAGTACACGATCGCCGAAGGTTTCGCAGGTGCATGGAAGGCCGCGGACACCGCTATGTATCAGCAGAAGAAGACGCGCCGCGAACCGTTCCCGTCGCGCTAGTCGGATCGATGACTCGACCGCTCGAGGATATCGACGAGCCCATCGGTTCGTATCGAGCACGGCTGACGAGGAACCCGCGACAACCGACATAGGTGCGGTCGAGTGGATATGCTTGCGAATTCCCGCAACCGCGAGCAGACGGGACGGGGACGAAGGAGCGAGCATGTCCGATGAAGCAGCAACGAGCCACATTCGGTTGACCTCGCACAGTGGCGGTGTCGGATCCCTACCGATCCGCTGGGCGGCGCCGACCGCGACCGAACGCGGGCCGGTTGTCGGTACGACGACAAATCGTGCGCACCGCAACGTAGTCGGCACACACAGTGGGTCCTACAGCATCTACCGAGCGTTGGCCGTCGCGGCAGGTGCGTTGTCGCGCAAGCACAAAGCCGACCTCACCAATACGGCACCGACCAACATCATCGGCCCGTATCCCCAGTGGAGCGAGCCGGGCAAGATCGTGAGCCTCGACCCGTGGGGCGCCATCGTCGCCGACGTATTCTCCGCGGAACTTGCTGCGGGCCAAGATATTCGGCCCAGTATCGCCGTCACCAAGGCGCACGTGATCCTGCCGGAGATCATCGAGGCCGTGCACAAAGGCCGCCTGCAACCCGACGGTCGTTTCCTCTTGCCGAACGGTGCAGCTCTGGTCAGCAAGGTTGCGATCGAACCCGTCTGGCATCTGCCGGGCGTTGCACAGCGCTTCGGTTGCAGCGAAAGCGACTTGCGCCGTGTGCTTTTCGAGGAGACGGGCGGCATGTACCCCGAGCTCGTCACCCGGTCGGACCTCGAGGTGTTCCTGCCGCCGATCGGCGGGCAGACCGTCTACATCTTCGGCGACCCGCGTGATCTCGCCAATCCAGACGTAGAGCTGACCGCGCGTGTGCACGACGAATGCAACGGCTCGGACGTGTTCGGTTCCGACATCTGCACCTGCAGGCCCTATCTCACCCACGCGATCGAGGAGTCGATCCAGGGAGCACAGCGCGGTGGTGTCGGCCTGGTTTCATACTCCCGCAAGGAAGGTCGCGCGCTCGGCGAGGTGACCAAGTTCCTCGTCTACAACGCACGCAAACGCCAAGAGGGCGGCGACACCGCAGATCAGTACTTCGCCCGCACGGAATGTGTTGCAGGCGTTCAGGACATGCGGTTCCAGGAGATGATGCCCGACGTACTGCACTGGCTCGGCGTCCGCAAGATCCACCGTCTCGTCTCCATGAGCAACATGAAGTACGACGCCATCACCGGATCCGGCATCGAGGTCGGTGAACGTGTCGACCTCCCCGACGATCTCATCCCTGCCGACGCGCGAGTCGAGATCGACGCCAAAATGGCGGCAGGCTACTTCACACCAGGCGTTGTGCCCGACGCCGAGGAATTGACGAAGCCCAAGGGCCGCGGATTGGACGGCTGAGGTGGAGGACGCAGTCGCCACCCTGCGCACCACGGCTGCTGTGCGTGACCGCGCGAACCAGTTGCTTCTTCGTGCGCGCGAGGGTAATTCGCGCTGGTTCGGCGTGAACGACGGCGCACTACCGACCGCGGCGAAGGAGGTAGCCGACGTCACCCACGCGCGTTACCCTGACCTAGAGATTCCGTTCCACAGCAGGTGGCGACACTTCGAGGCCGGTGGTATCGACCGTAAAGCCGAACTCGATGCCGCACTGGCTGCGTCGGATGCGCCCGCGCGCGCACGCGCGATGATCGACCTTGCCGTTGTGAGTGTGCTGCTCGATGCAGGCGCAGGACCGGATTGGCACTACGACGAAGCGGTCAGCGGTCAGCGGTTCGCACGGTCGGAAGGTCTTGGCGTTGCGAGCTGGCACGGGTTCGTCAGCGGTGGCTTCTCGAGTGATCCGTCGAAGCCGCTGCAGGTCGATCCGGTCGGCCTACAGAACCTCGACGAAGGCCACCTCGCCGCGATGTTCGGTGTCGGGTCCGCCAATCCGCTCGTCGGGCTCGACGGCCGAGTCCGGTTGCTGCACAGACTCGGCGACGCCTTGCGTGCACGTCCCGACGTGTTCGGCGCGGACGGTCGCCCAGGTGGCTTGTTCGATGCGCTGGTCGGGCAGCAGGATCCGGCGACTGCGAGCGTCGCGGCACACGACATTCTGTCGCTGCTGCTCGCGTGGCTCTCGGGTATCTGGCTGGCAGACAACATGATCGGCACCCACCCGCTCGGCGATTGCTGGCAGCACCGGGCGGTCGAGGGTCCGGGGCTGACGAAAGGCTGGGTGCCGTTCCACAAGTTGTCGCAGTGGTTGACCTATTCGCTGCTCGAACCGTTCGGTTGGGCCGGCGTGCGGGTCACCGGGCTGGACGCGCTGACCGGCCTGCCCGAGTACCGCAACGGCGGACTGCTGCTCGACACCGGCGTATTGGTATTGCGCGAGCAGGGTTTTGCCGAACGCAACTGGGCGGTCGGCGACGAACTGATCGTCGAGTGGCGCGCACTGACGGTCGCACTGCTGGACGAGCTGGCACCCCTCGTACGGGAACAGCTCGGGGTCGATGCCGAGCGGCTACCGCTGGCATGTGTCCTCGAAGGTGGTACCTGGGCGGCGGGTCGTGTTCTCGCACAACGTCTCCGGGATGGGTTACCGCCGCTGACCATCGTCAGCGACGGCACGGTCTTCTGAATTCATTCGAGCGACAGGACAAGATTCGATGGGAACGGTACACCTGATCGACCACCCGCTCGTGCAGCACAAGCTGACGTTGATGCGTCGTAAAGAAGCTTCCACCAACAGTTTTCGACGACTTGCCAACGAGATGTCGACGCTGATGACCTACGAGGTGCTGCGCGACATTCCGATGCAGGAAATCGAGATCGAAACGCCGTTGGAGCGCACGACAGGCAAGGTGATCGACGGTAAGAAGGTTGTCTTCGTCTCCATCCTGCGCGCGGGCACCGGAATCTTGGACGGCATGTTGACCGTGGTTCCGGGAGCGCGGGTCGGGCACATCGGCCTCTACCGAGACCCGCGCACGCTCGGCGCGGTCGAGTACTACTTCAAGATGCCAGGCGATCTCCGCGAGCGCGACGTCGTCGTTGTCGATCCGATGTTGGCGACGGGCAACTCCGCAGTCGCTGCAGTCGAACGGCTGAAGGAGTGCGGGCCCAAATCGATCAAGTTCGTCTGCCTGTTGGCGTGTCCGGAAGGTGTCGCGGCGTTGCACAAGGCTCATCCGGATGTACCGATATACACCGCTGCCGTCGACCGCGAACTCGACGAGCAGGGCTACATCCTGCCGGGGTTGGGCGATGCCGGCGACCGGATCTTCGGAACGAAATAGGCGGCTACGCCGCGCGTTGGTGTCTGAGCACTACTCGAATGCCTGCGACGGCTAGTGCTGCCAGCGACGCCGCTGCGACGATACGGATCAATGCGAGGTTCGCAGACGCAGCCGCGAGGAGACCGTAGGCGGCACCGAGTGCCGACGCCCAGACCAGCGCGCCGAGTGAGCGGCGCAGATCCGGATCGAGCGATCGTCGCCGAGCCCATGCTGCAGCGAGAAGTACCGTCGTCGACGCGGTGGCCGCCATCGCGCCGTAGACGACGTTGAAGATCCCGTCGCCTTCGTCCGGGAGGGTCCGCATGGGGGTGAGCACGTAGATGCCGAGGATCAGCACCACAGCGACCACGCTTACCGGTCTTGCATAGTTGACCAGGCCCGGCCTACCCGACAGTCGTCCGCCGAGCGTGACGTACTCACCGGCCGCAAGTAGTACGAGACACCTACCCACAACCACGTTGATGTTCGCCAGATCGAGGTAGGTCTCCGACAAATGCCGCATTTGCGCCGCGATTTCGGGCACGATTGGCAATGTGGCAGCAAAGAGGAAGCCACACACACGCGTCAGTTCGCGATGGCGAGGTTGATCGCGGTCGACCATTCGCGCGACCCAGACGGTTCCGAGCGTCATGGGCACGACGAGAGCAATTGCGTTCACGACAACGTGGGCGGTGTCGTATCGGTCGGTCGACACGGGAAATCACACTACCGGCAGCTGCACGGCATCACAGACCGAGATCTCGCGCGCTCTTGTCGACGTCCACCTCTTCGCGGTGCCGAGCAGCCGCCCGCCGGAGCCGACCCGCGATCCCCCGATCGGTGCGCAGCGCGGCTGGCATCGCGAGTTCCCACATCGTCAGCCCGAACACCGCTGCGATTGCCGACGTCTGCTCGACATCGAGCACCGAGTCGCCGTTCAGGATCTTGCTCAACGTCGTTTCGGGCAAGCCCGCCAGACGGGCAAGCTCGCTCTGCGTCATTTTTTTGGCGCGGACCATCTCGCTGCGGATGTTTTCAACGATCGCAGCCTGCTCGCGACCTGCCAGTCGCTTCCCGCTCGGCATAACGATGATCCTACCCATCGCAGCCGCTCGAGCGTTTCGTTGCGCTCTAGCGAATTCAGGCAGCGAACCACCTGCCCATATGGGAAGATGACTTTTGCAGAGCGGGAGCATTCCGGTCGGCACCTCGAGGGGTGGCAGCCGACCGGAAAGTGCTCTCGACGTGAAAGCGCAGGGGGCTGGCACGTCGGGCCGAGCGGATCGGCGACGCAAACAATGCACTAAAGGTGGTTATCCGCTGACTTGGCAGGTTGTGTGGATGCCATGGAATCGCACACGACGACAATCGTCCGCAGACCGATCGACGCATCGGTCGCACGATCCTGGTTGTTGGTGAATGCCAGGCAATCCGACATGTTCGACCGTGCCCACGGGTCGCGGGCGGATCAGATCGTGCTCGATCTCGAGGACGCCGTCGATCCCGACCTGAAACCGGCCGCACGTGACGCCGTCGCCACCTGGCTCGAACGAAATTCGGCGTGGGTCCGCATCAACAGTCGCGGCACGCAATTCTGGTCCGACGACGTCGACCAACTCAGCGGACTACCGGGACTTGCAGGCGTCATGCTCGCCAAAACCGAATCACCACAACAAATCAGCGAAACCTACGATCGCCTCGGCGGCTCGACGCCAGTGCTCGCACTGATCGAGTCTGCGGTCGGCATAGAGGAAGCCCCCTCGATCGCCCGGGCCCGTGGAGCGTTCCGACTCGCCTTCGGCAGCGGTGACTACCGTCGCGACACAGGCGCAAGCGCGGACGATCTCGCCATGGCCTACCCCCGCTCTCGCCTGGTCGTCGCCAGTCGGATCGGCGAACTCCCCGGCCCCATCGACGGCCCGACCGTTGGCACAAGTCATTCCCAACTGCGTGACCAGTCCGCTATGTCGGTCTCGCTCGGACTCACCGGCAAACTGTGCCTCGGCGAGGAGCAGGCACCGGTTGTCAACGAGGTCCTCAGCCCAACTCCGTCGGATGTCGGGTGGGCACTCCAATTCTTGGCCGACTTCGAGTACCGGGGCGGCACCGTACGAGACGGCAGCGACCTTCCCCGCTTGGGCCGCGCCCGCAAGATCACCCGGTTGGCCACCGCGTACGACGTGCTTCCCGCCTGATCGGGTTCGCCGCCGCGGCGCGGGAGTGACCCTGGCATAGGGTGCCCGCATGGCAAAAGATTCCCAGACTCGGTTGTCAGCGCGCATCGCAGCGCTGTATGCCGCTCACCCGCAGATTCGCGACGCGCGTCCGAACAAGGACGTGGGCGCCGCGTTGCGGGAGCCTGGGATCGAACTCGCGCAGGTCGTCACGACCGTGATGGAGAGTTACGCAGATCGGCCTGCGATGGGACATCGGGCGGTCGACACCTCCGGTGGACGGACGGTGCACCTGCTGCCCGAGTTCGTCACGATCACCTACGGTGAGCTGTGGCAACGGGTCAGCGCGGTGGCCGGGGCGTGGCATTTCGATACCGACAATCCGATGCGCGCCGGCGAATTCGTCGCAACGCTCGGATTCACGAGCACCGACTACGCCATCGTCGACCTGGCGTGCACGTATCTCGGCGGCGTTGCGGTCCCGCTTCAAGCCGGAGCTTCGGTTGCGCAGTTGTCGGCGATCGTCGCAGAGACCGAGCCTCATACTCTCGCGGTTAGCGCCGAGAACCTCCACATTGCAGTCGAGCTCGTGCAGTCCGGCGCAGCTCCGCACCGTCTGATCGTCTTCGACTACCACTGCGACGACGACGTTCAGCGGACCGCATACGACGACGCCGTCGCGCGCCTCGCGAACACCTCGGTAGTTGTGGAGTCGCTCGATTCGGTCATCGACCGGGGCCGTCGGTTGCCGACAGCACCGCTGTTCGTCCCCGACGACGACGAGGATCCGCTGGCACTTCTGATCTACACCTCCGGCAGTACGGGAACTCCGAAGGGCGCGATGTACACCCGCAGTTTGGTGACCGCCGTCTGGTTGTCCCAACCGGAGGTCGCCGGGATCAACCTCAATTACATGCCGATGAGCCACATCGCAGGCCGTATCAGTCTGCACGGCGTTCTCGCGCGTGGGGGCACCGCCTATTTCACAGCCAAGAGCGACATGTCGACCCTGTTCGACGACATCGCACTGACCCGGCGAACCGAGCTGTTTTTCGTTCCGCGAGTGTGCGACATGATCTTTCAGCGCTACCAAAGCGAGATGGACCGGCGATCGGAACCGGGCACCGATCGCGAAGCACTCGATGCGACCGTGAAAGCTGAACTGCGCGAGAGCTTTCTGGGCGGTCGGTACATGTCCGTTGTCGTCGGGAGCGCGCCTATCGCCGCCGAGATGAAGAGCTTCGTCGAATCGGTGATCGAACTCGAGCTGCACGACGGTTATGGCTCGACCGAGGCGGGCGGTGGCGTCGTGATCGATACGATCGTCCGCCGACCGCCGGTGCTGGAATACAAGTTGGTCGACGTGCCCGAACTCGGCTATTTCGGTACCGACCAACCACACGCACGCGGCGAACTGCTGTTGAAAACGTCCACCATGATCCCCGGGTACTACAAGCGCCCCGACATCAATGCGGAGATCTTCGATGCGGACGGCTTCTACCGGACCGGCGATATCGTGGCCGAGCTTGCACCGGGTCGACTTTCCTACGTCGACCGCAGAAACAACGTGCTCAAACTGTCGCAGGGTGAGTTCGTCGCAGTCGCCACATTGGAGGCAGTGTTTGCCAGTAGCCCACTGCTGCAACAGATTTTCGTCTACGGCAGCAGCGAGCGCGCGTACGTGCTTGCGGTCGTGGTGCCGACCGAGGAACTGCTAGCGTGCGATGACCCGAAAGCGGCACTGAGCGATTCGCTACACCGGATAGGCCGCGACGCCGGCCTCAATTCCTACGAGATTCCACGCGATTTCATCATCGAGCCCGAGCCGTTCACCACCGCGAACGGCTTGCTGTCCGGCATCGGTAAGCTGTTGCGACCCAAGCTGATCGAACGATACGCACCACGCCTGCAGCAGCTCTACGCCGTGCTCGCAGAAGAGCAAGCCGACGACCTCATCGCGCTGCGGCACGAGGCAGCCGAGCTGAGTGTTCTCGAAACCATCGGACGCGCCGCAGAAGCGTTGCTCGGTTGCGCAGCAAGCGATCTGCGCCCGGACGCACACTTCGCCGACCTCGGCGGCGATTCGCTGTCGGCGCTGTCGTTCTCGAATCTGCTTCGCGAAATCTTCGACGTCGACGTACCTGTCGGGGTGATCGTCAGTCCAGCACACGGTTTGGGGGAACTGGCGGAGTACGTGACGGCCGCGCGAACGTCCGGTTCGCTACGACCGACGTTCGCCTCGGTCCACGGTGTCGGCGAGCACGCACGTGCCACGGATCTGACCTTGGACAAATTCATCGACAGCCGAACCCTCGACGCTGCACTGACCCTGCCGACCGCTACCGGCCAGGTGCGGACGGTTCTGCTGACCGGCGCCAACGGCATCTCGGTCGATTTCTCTGCTTGGACTGGCTCGAACGACTCGACCGATCCGGCGGCGGCTCGCTGGTCTGTATCGTCCGCGGCAGGGACGTCGCCGCGGCGCGCTCACGACTCGACGACGCCTTCGACAGCGGTGATCCCGCCCTGCTCGCCCGGCACCGCGAGCTCGCCGACAGGTACCTCGAAGTGCTGGCAGGCGACATCGGTGAGACCAACCTCGGACTCGACGACGAGACCTGGAACAAGTTGGCAGACAACGTCGATTTGATCGTTCACCCGGCGGCGTTGGTAAACCATGTGCTGCCGTACGAGCAACTCTTCGGTCCCAATGTTGTCGGAACGGCCGAGGTCGTTCGGCTTGCGATCACGTCGCACATCAAGCCGGTCACCTATCTCTCGACCGTCGCGGTGGCCGCCCAGATCGCTCCGTCCGCCTTCGAAGAGGACGGCGACATCCGGGACGTCAGCCCGGTACGCACGATCGACGACAACTACGCGAACGGCTACGGGAACAGCAAGTGGGCAGGCGAGGTGCTGCTCCGAGAAGCACACGACCTCTGCGGACTTCCTGTTTCGGTATTTCGGTCGGATATGATTCTGGCCCACAGTCGATTCGGCGGTCAGCTGAACGTACCGGACATCTTCTCTCGACTGCTGCTGAGCATCGTCACCACCGCGCTCGCACCGTTCTCCTTTTACCGCACCGACCAGGACGGGAACCGCCAACGCGCACACTACGACGGCCTACCTGCCGACTTCGTCGCCGAGGCCATCACCACACTGGGCACGGAATCCGTTGCGGGACTGCGGACCTTCGACGTCGTCAATCCGCACGACGACGGCATCTCGCTCGACACCTTCGTCGACTGGCTTATCGAATCCGGCCATCCGATCCATCGCGTCGACGACTACGCCGATTGGCTTGCGCGCTTCGAGACGGCGTTGCGATCCCTTCCCGAAAAGCAGCGCCAAGCGTCGCTACTTCCCCTGCTGCATGCCTATCGGCGCCCCAGCAACCCTGTTCGCGGCTCGGCGTTGCCTGCACATGGATTCACAGCGGCTGTCCAGGCGGCGAAAGTCGGTGCAGAAGGCAATGTTCCGCACCTGTCGCCGGCACTGATCGCGAAGTACATCAGTGATTTGCGCCTGCACAACCTGCTGTAGTCGAAGTACCTAATCGATCGGCTTGCACGGCAACTCACCGCGCCTGACAGCGTCGACCATGAGGCCGTGATCGATCTCGGTCTGGTCGGCGTAGGCGCGGGCGAAGCGGCGCAGCGCAACCTCGAGCTTGTCGGACCCGCCGACATATCCGGCGATCATGGACGCCCCGCTCGTTCGTGCGTGTCCTTTTGCGAGCAGCCGACCGCAGATTCCGGCGTAGTCGGTCAGGGCAGCCGGCGTCAGGTGGTCTATTGCGATGGCGCCCTTCATGTTCCGGAACTGACGTACGTAGTACTGGCGACCGTCGACCGTGGTCCAACCGAGCAGCGGGTCACTGACCGTCTGCAAGGCCTGCTGATACTCGACAACGCGTCGACCCTGGTGGTCGTGCCACGCGGATTCACCGTGCACGAACGGCGCTACCACCGACCGTCTTGCCTGTTTGAGTTGGAGGAAGACGACGTCGTCGGGGCTACTGCCCTCGCACAGTGCGACGTACGCGCGCAGGCCGACACTGCCGACCCCGACGACCTTGTGCGCGACATCGACGAGGGTGTAGCCGCTCAGTACCCGGCGCCAGTGACTCGGCAAAGTCGCGAGGTATTCGTCCAGACCGACGGCAAGACTGTCGGCTTCGGCAGTGTCCAACCGTGTGATCAGCGGCGGCTCGGTGACGATTCTGCGACTACCTGCGTCCTGTTCGGTGAACCGTGGCAGCGCGCGATCGCTGACCCGCCGCCGCGCGCGTCGGGCCGACCGCTCGATCTCGTGCCGTAGCGACTTGTCCGACGCCGTCGTCTGGAGGCGATCGCGGTCGAGCCGTTCGAACGACCGCGTCAGGAGCGGTTGACCGGCGAGCCAACGAATGTGCTTGCGATACATGGCAACACAGGATTCGACGGCGCTCGCGCACTCCTCTTCGGTTGCCGAGTTCTGCCTACCTGCGATCCAGATGCTTGCGGTGAGCCGACGCACGTCCCACTCCCAGCCGCCAGGATGGGCCTCGTCGAAGTCGTTGAGGTCGAGCACGAGGTCCCGCTCGGGCGACGCGTAGAAGCCGAAGTTGCCGAGGTGCGCGTCGCCACAGATCACCGGCCGAATCCCTGTCGCGGGCAGTGCTGCCAGGTCGTGGGCCATTACGATCGCCGAGCCACGAAGAAAGCCGTACGGCGAGGCAACCATTCGCCCGACCCGCACGGGAACCAGAGAATCGATTCTTCCCATATGGGATTCTTTTATCGACGCAAGAACATTCGGCCGATCGTTTTCGGTTCGCCATTCTCCGAGTGCCGATCGCGGTGTTCGTTTACGCATCGTTTTTCCGAGCAGGTAACGCTCTTCCCGCGGTACCGCGCGACGCCGCAGCGACGCGTAGTCGTTGCCATCGGCGGTGGTTACCACGACGTGGCCGCCGATACGAGGATCCGTCGGCGAGGTCTTGCAGAAGGCGACCGGCAAGACGTTGGGTGAGTTGCTCCAGACGCGCATCCTTGACCCACTGCAGATGAAAGACACGCACCCAGTGCTGAATTCGCAGATGAGCGGGCCGATCCTGCACGGCTACACAAACGAGCGTGGCATGTTCGAAGACTCCACCTTCTGGAATCCGACGGCATTTCTGCACAGCGGCAACATGAACACCACCGTGGCGGATGTCGCAACCTGGATGCGTGCGCTGACCGACGGCACGCTGCTGTCGAAAGAACAGTCCACGGCCATGCTGGGTCCGTCCACCGCTGGAATCGGACCGTTCACGAAGGACAAATTCTTCGCTTACGGCGTCCTGCACGACAACGCCTGGATCATTTCGAATCCCTCGTACGGCGGGTATCACGGAGCAGTGTTCCACGACTCCGAGACGAAGACCCTGGTCATCGTTTATGTCACCCTCGGGCAGAACACTCCCGATCCGAACACCAACAACGCGATGCCGGCGGGCACGGAGATCGCAACGATGCTTGTGCCCAACCGCCCGCCGGCCTGACCCGATCTAGCGAACGAACGTCCCCATCTTCTCGGCGTCGTAGTACTCGAGATTGAGCCGACCCCCGTCGAAGGTGGCCTTCGAAATCGTTCCCGGCGCGGCGTTTTCGGTGAGCAGCGTGAAGGTGAAGGTATCGCCGTCCCAATGCTTCAGTGGGAAGGTTTGACCTGCCGGGCCAAGTCCGAGGACGAGGGCACCGTCTTTCTCCGAGATCGTCGCGGGTCCGTAGTAGTCGTTGGCGTACGTGCCTGCGTACTCCGACAGCGGTTTGGCGGGAGCGGGGTTGGTGGGAGCGGACTTTCCGACCAGCGAACCGTCCGGCACGGTAATCGGCCCGAGCACCTTGGTAAACAGGGCGGTAAAGTCCTCCGTGATCGAACCGAATTGCACGAGATCGGAGAAGCTTTCGTTCACGATCTCAGGAACTCCGATCGGCCACGCGTTCGTGAGGGTCACGATGGCGACGTCGGCCGACGGTAGGGCAAGGATATTCGTGGCCGCGCCGGACAGGAACGCACCGGAGTGATTGAAGCCGGTTCGACCGGCAGGCGACGTGTTGACGTTGTAGCCGAAACCGTAGAAGGAGGCTCGTGATTCGGGCGTCGACGGTGGGTGGGCGACAACCTGCGGCGAGATTGCGGGCAGGAACGATTCGGGCGAGTAGATCTGCTTGCCCTCGTAGGTGCCGTTTCCGAGAACCATCAGCAGCCATTTGGCCAGATCGTTCACCGATGAGCTGACGCCACCCGCGGGAGCTTGCGGATCCGCGTCACGGTCGAGGTCGTGAACAAAACGGCCGTCGACCTTCTGGTGCAGCGTCGCGCGGTTGCTCCGGGTGAGGAAGTCGGAGTGCCGTGAACTCGTGGAGTCGAGGCCGAGTGGCTTGTAGATTGCTTCTTCGGCCAGATCCGCCCACTCCTTTCCTGCCTTCGTCGCCACAGCCTCTGCGCCCATGGTGAGGCCGTAGTTGGCGTAGTTGTACGTGATCCGGAAGGGGTTCAACTGGTGCATCCGCAGGTGGTCGAGGATGTACTGACGGTCGAAGCCGAGATCCTCCAGCTTGTCACCGGCAGCGCCGGGAAGCCCTGTGCGGTGGGAGAAGCCGTCGCCGACGGTCACGTTGTCCGAGACCCATGGATCAGCGAGGGAGAAGTTGGGCATCAACTCCTTGACCTTGGAATCCCACGAGACATCGCCTTTGGTGACCTCGCTGGCAACAACCGTCGCCGACACCGACTTCGAGACCGAAGCGACCTGAAAGACGGTGTCCGCGTCGACCTTGTCGCCTTTCTCGATGTCTCGGACACCGAATCCTTTGGCGTAGAGCACTTTTCCGCCATGAACCACAGCGATGGCCATACCGGGAATACCCGAATTGCCCATCACCTGCTCGGCGAGATCGTCGAGCCTGGCCACGGCTCGGTTGACACTGTCGTCGGGAAATGCAACGCCGGCAATCACACTCGGCGATTCACCGATCGAGGTCGGGGTGTCGAGTGAGAATTCGTCCGATGATCCCGACGATCCGGACGAACAACCGGCTGCAAGAACGGCGGCGGTAAGGACCGCACCGGCAGCGCGCCCACGGCGCCTCGATGCTGAGTGTTTCATCGGAACTCCCTGCTGTCTGAGGTCCCCCGTCTGCAGAAAATCGTAGCTCCGCAACGGTTCCGGCACATGCGATTCCGCAGGTCGTTCTACTGTTTGGTTATGGGTGATCGCACAGCAGGACTCGCCACTGCCGCCGCGCATGCGCAGGCATTCCTCGACACACTCGACGAGCGCCCCGTTGCCGCCCGAACCGACGCCGACGGTGTCCGCGACTTTCTCGGCGGGCCGTTGCCGGAACGCGGCGAGGACCCTGCTGCTGTCATCGACGCGCTTGTTGCCGGTGCCGATCCGGGCCTTGTCGCGAGTTCCGGTCCCCGACATTTCGGCTTCGTCATCGGCGGTGCGCTCCCCGCAGCCTTGGCCGCGGACTGGGTCGTCTCCGCGTGGGATCAGTGCGCCGCGTTCCATGCCCTCTCCCCCGCTGCCGCCGCAATCGAAGAGATCACCTCTGCGTGGTTGCTCGACTTGCTCGGACTGCCCGAGACAGCGAGCGTCGGCTTCGTCACCGGTGGCCAAGGCGCCAACACCACCTGCCTGGCCGCCGCGCGCCATGCAGTCCTTGCAAGAACAGGGTGGGACGTCGGTAAGCACGGGCTGATGGGCGCGCCTTCGATTCGGATCCTGTGCGGCGAGCAAGCGCACGCCACCATCTACACGGCACTGCGGCTGCTCGGGCTCGGCGCCGACACCGCGGTGCGCATTGCCACCGATGATCAGGGACGAATGGAACCCGACGCGCTCAGCGCTGCTCTGGCCGGAGGGGAGGGTCCGGCGATCGTATGCGCGCAAGCCGGGAACGTGGCAACGGGCGCTTTCGACTCCTTCGCTCGAATAGCCGACGCCTGTGCCGCTCACGATGCGTGGCTGCACGTCGATGGCGCCTTCGGCTTATGGGCCGCTGCCTCGCCGTCGACGAGTCATCTGACGCGCGGCGTCGAACGAGCGGACTCCTGGGCTGTCGACGCGCACAAATGGTTGAACGTTCCGTACGACGGGGCAATGGCAATCGTTGCCGATCCCGACGCTCATGTCGCCGCCATGGGCCTCGCGGGGCCGTATCTCGTTGTCGATCCCGGTCAGCGCAACAACACGAACTACGTACCTGAAAGTTCGCGACGTGCTCGTGCGGTCCCGGTGTACGCAGCGATCCGATCACTCGGCCGTGCGGGCGTCGCCGACCTGATCTCGCGAAACTGCGCGCAAGCTCGTCGAATGGCAGATAGCTTGGCTCGGTTGCCGGGCGCGGACGTCCTTAACGACGTCGTCCTCAATCAAGTGCTCGTGCGACTACCCGGAGGAGACGACGCGAACCGAGCAGCTGTTGTCGCCATCCAGCGCGATGGAACCTGCTGGCTCGGTGGCACCACCTGGAACAACGAGTACGTGCTGCGCATATCGGTGTCGAATTGGGCGACAACGGACGCCGATATCGACCGCTCGGCCGATGCCATCGCGAGGGCTGCGCGGCAGATTTGAGTGGTTTGCGACGTTTACCGAAGTCGATCTCGGTCAATCCGAAGGTATGAAACCACTCAAAACGACGTTGATCGGAGCGATGGCGGGCGGAGTGTTGCTGCTTGCACCCACGACTGCCTCTGCGGTTCCGACAGACATCTTCGATCCGCTACTGAACTCGACCTGCAACTTCGGCCAGATCGATGCGGCACTGCACGACCGCGCACCAGATGTCGCGGCACAACTCGACCAGATGCCGGAGCAGAAGGCGCAGCTCGCCGTGCTCTTCGACCTGCCCGTCGATCAGCGGCGGATGGCAATCGACGCCTACCTGGCCGCCAATCCGGGGATGAGCGGGCGAGCCGAGCAGCTCGCGAACAGCTTGGAAGCCGAGCAGGCGCGCCCTGTGATTCAGTCCATCGCCGATAGCTGCAGTAGCTACTGACGTAGGCCCGGAGTCTGCGGTTCCGGTATCGCAGACTCCGCAGCACGACTGACGGCTTCCCACGAGCTGTATTCCGCCCGTCGACTTTCGGCGATCATCGCAGCTGCGTCGAATGCGGTGCCGCCGAGAAGGAGTCGCCGTGGCGGGGTTTCGGCATTCACCAGTTTCAGCAAGGCCGATGCAGCCAATTCCGGTGCGCTGTCGACGGATTCGCCATCCCACTGCTGCGTGATCGCGTCGCGAATCTGATCGTAGGTCGGCATCGGGTCCGTCGACGTCATCGCGTGGTAGAGGTCCGTCCAGTACCCGCCGGGTTCGACGACTGTGACGGCAATTCCGAAAGCTGCGACCTCGAGAGCCAACGAATCGCTCATGGCTGCCAGCGCGGCTTTGCTCGCGCTGTACAGGCCGGTGGTCGGCGCGCTCGCCAGCGCTCCGATGCTCGATATCTGGATGATGTGGCCGCTGCGTTGGGCACGCAGGTAGGGGAGGACTGCCTGGCTCACCCAGAGCGCGCCGAAGAAGTTCGTTTCGAACTGTGCTCGGGCTTGCGCTTCGGTGAACTCTTCGACCATGCCTATAGAGATGTTTCCCGCGTTGTTGACGACGACATCGATGTGCCCTAATTCGTTGTGCGCCTCGGTGACTGCACTGATTACAGCTTCACGATCCGTCACGTCGACGTCGAACACAACGAGTGCACCACCCGTCGGTCGGGCAAGTTCACGAAGCTCTGCGGTCGAGCGAGCAAACGCAGCCACGCGGTCGCCTGCGTCGAGCGCAGCCGAAACGAACGCGCGACCGAGGCCACGAGAACCACCGGTGATCAACCACGAACGCTGAACAGTCATCACTGCCTCCTTTGCGAGACGGGTCGTCTCGTCTCGTCGTTCAGCATGGACTCTCGCTGCTCAAACTGTCAAGACGGACCGTCTCGTTTCGTGTAGGTTTTGGGCATGAAGGAGACAGACGGTCGATCTGCGGACGCGCGACGGCGGAGCGAAAGCTCGCGACTGGCAATCTTGGAATCGGCAACCGACCTCGTTCGCGAAGTCGGCTACGAGAAGATGACCATCGAAGCGATCGCTGCCCGCGCGGGGGTCGGCAAGCAAACCATCTATCGATGGTGGCCGTCGAAAGGTGCGGTGTTGTTCGATTCGTTCGTCGCGATGAACGAGAAGGGCGCCGAGTTGGCTGCCCTCCCCGATACCGGCGACATCGAATCCGATCTGAAAGCTGTTCTCGCAGCGACGGCCGACGAACTGAACGACCCGATGTACGACGTCCCGATGCGGGCTCTCAACACCGCGATATCGAACGACGACACACTCGCCGCGCAGTACGCGGAATGGCTGGAGACACCGATGCGAGAGGTCAAAAGACGCCGACTGCAAGCGGCTCAGGACGCGGGGCAACTGTCACCGGCGTTAGATCTCGATATCGCAATCGATCTGATCTGGGGGCCGCTACTGAATCGTTGGCTGCAGCGAAGCGGACCGTTGAACTCGACCTACACAAACGGGATCGTCGATTCGGTGCTCGATGGCATTCGCGCTCGCTAATCGTCGGCGACGAGGCCGTCCCACGACCAGTGCGGTATTCGCAGTCCGCTCGGCACATCGTCCGCCGATCGGTGGTAGCGCGCCATCGTAGTTGTTGTCGCCCAAGCGAAATAGTCGAGAAGCGTTCGATGCACACGCGTGCCTTCGGCGATGCCGACGTCGCGGAGCGCCAAGTCGAAACATTCGATTGCGCGGCGGTCCATCTCGTCGTGTGGGCCGTTCCCGCTGTGCATTCGCACGACGGCGGTTTCGTCGCCGAAATCCTGCGAGTACGTCGCAGGCCCGCCGAGTGCCTCCGCCCAATAGGCGGCCAGTCGAGCTGTGTGGTCGGGATGAAAGCCATGACTGAACGCATGGCCGACCACGTCGTCGGCGATCACGCGGACGTGCCAGGCGTGGGCGAGAGCACTTAGCCCGTCCGACCCGCCTGCCGCGTCGTACACGGTCTCCATCTCAGCTCGTCGCGTCGAGTGACACCCGAACCGACACCTGACCTTTGTCGTTGCGGCGACTGACCGCGTGTCCGGTGCGATCGACGCCATGCAGCGCCACCGTCAGCTTGTCACCGTCGTTTTGAAAGTTGCGCCACCAGTTCTTCTTCTCCGGGAACGCGACGCCGATGCTCAGCACGTTGCCCTTCTGCGTGAACCCGACCGGAAGGCTGAACGTCTTGCCGGACTTGCGCCCCGTGTAGGTGATGACGGTCATCGATTTGCCCGCAAGTTTGCCGATTACGGGCAGGTCCAGTACAGCGACCACAACCTTGTTGGTAAGCGCAGCGACCTTCTGGAACGTATTCATACGTCCAGACTAGGCGGCAGCGATGTCGGAACCATCGTCTCGCAGTGGGAGCGGCAGCGGTAGCGGCGGCGCTGTCGAGCGGTGCTGATGCCCGGTCGGGGTGGTGATGGTGTAGCTGTGGAGTTGGCCAACGTCGAGGACAGATCCTGTGTGATTGCTCTCGGATTCCGAGTGCAATCACACAAAGTCAGGCAACCAGCCCTACTCCGACGGCGCCGGGGTCCCCCTACCCCCGCGGAACGATGTCAATGGCACCCTCACTCCGCAGCGAAGTCCGATGACACCGGATTTCGGCTACTCAGGCGATCGGCAGCGTTTCGCTGTAGGGCACCTTGAACGTGGCAACGAAATCTGCAAAGAGGGATTCGTCCCCGATCAGCTCGACCGCCCCTGTCTGCAGAGCGGCGTCGGGGCCGAGGACTCCGGCGAGCACATCACGAAAGCCCGGACCTCCGACCACGACGAGGTCGGGAGCTGGATGCGCACCCGGTTGCACCACGATCTCTCCCCTCGTGACCGTTGCGTGCGCAGCAGCAGGGCCGACCCGCACTTCGTAGGTCACCGATCCTCGTCGACGGGGACGCGAACCGCCTTGTCCGGCAACACGTAACGAGCCGACCAACGACGCGTCGGTGACAACTTCACTCTCGCGTGGCTCACGCATACCGGCCGCTCCCCACCGAGCCAAGGCGTCGAATGCTGCCCTGAGCTCGTCGGCTCTCGGAGTTACCCGGTAGACCACGGACCGACCAGACACCTCGCGCACCACGAGGCCGTCGTCTTCGAGCTCCTTGAGTCGACTGGCAAGTACGTTGGTCGGCATCCCGGGCAGCCCGGCGATCAGGTCGGAGTAGCGCCGCGGACCGACGAACAGATCGCGAAGAACGAGGATCGTCCACCGCTGACCGACGACCTCCGCCGCGCGTGCAAGCCCGCAGAACTGGCCGTACTCACGTGTACGCATCCCCTCACCCTACCCGCTTGCTGCATTCAAGCAAGTGTGCTTGTCTGAAACAAGTATACCGGACAGGAGCCGACCGATGATCATCGTTGCGGGACACATCACCGTCGAACCGACGCAGCGCGCGTCGTACCTCGAGGGGTGCGTGATCATCGTCGAACAGGCTCGCGAGGCGGACGGCTGCCTCGACATCGCGATCAGCGCCGACCTCGTCGATCCAGGTCGTATCAACATCTACGAGCGCTGGAGCTCGCAACAGACACTCGACACGTTCCGTCGAACCGGCCCAGGTAGCGATCAAGGCGAGGCCATGCTGTCGGTATCGGTGGAGGAATACGACATCGCCGAGGTGCGGCCACTGTCCGGGAAAGGCAAGACCTGAAACACCGCGAACGCAACACCAACGAGAAGGGAATCGCGATCATGAAGCTCACGACCACCACGATGGTTACCGTAGACGGAGTCATGCAGGGACTCGGCGCACCCGACGAGGACCGCAGAGGAGGCTTCGAACGCGGCGGCTGGGTGATGCCGATGTTCGACGACGAAGCAACGACGATCCTCAACGGGATCTATCGACGCGCCGACGCATTCCTGTTCGGCAGAACGACCTTCGAACTGTTTGCCGGATCCTGGGGTCAGGTTCCGGATCCGGACATGAATCCTGTTGCCAAAGCACTGAATTCGCGACCAAAATACGTCACGTCAACGACACTGACCGACCCGCACTGGACGAACTCGACCGTCCTCACCGGCGACACCAAGGCCGCGATAGGCGCTTTGAAGGCCGAGCCCGGTGGCGAGCTACAGGTGCACGGTAGCGGCAAACTGGTCCGGTGGTTGCTCGACAACGACCTCGTCGACGAGCTCAGCCTGATCGTCTGCCCGGTCATCGTCGGCCAAGGCACCCGACTGTTTCCCGAACAGGGCCTCGACACCGCACTCGAATTCGTCGAATCTCGGACGACGACAAAAGGTGTTGCGCTGCAGACGTACCGGCCAAACGGACGTCCTCGCTACGAAACGGCCACTGCCGCTTCGATGGACGAATGATAGGCGCGTCGACTCAACTGCCTGCCGACAGTTCGTCCAACCGACGCTGTAGGAATCTGCGCACCTGGTCGGTGCCTGCCGTAGCCAGCGCATCGCGGTAGTACCCGAGCGCCTCCTCGTGGCGTCCGGCTCGGCGAAGAAGGTCAGCCCGAGTGGCGACGACAATGTGCGATCCCGCCAGCCGCGGATGTTCGGACACCTCGTCCAACGCTGCAAGGCCCGCGTCGAACCCGTCCCGGAAGCCAACCGCAACCGCACGATTGACGAGAACCGCAGGCGACGACGAATAGCGCAACAGCTCGTCGTAGCCGGAAACGACTGCATGCCAATCGGTCTCGGTCCAGGTCGGAGCGATTGCGTGCGCACCCGCGATTCTCGCCTGCGCAAGATACGGCCCAGCACCATCGGCGGCGGCCGAGACAAGGCAACGCAGTCCTGCCCGGATAGCGGACCGGTCCCACTGCAAGCGATCCTGCTCTTCGAGCGGCACCAACTCACCGTCGACGCTTCGTTGCGCTCGACGACTGTTGTTGAGCAGCATCAAGGCAAGCAAGGCGCGCGCCTCCGACTCGTCCGGCAGCAAAGCGCAGAACAACTTACCGAGCCGAATCGCTTCGTCGCACAACTCGTCTCGCACTGCGGACGGTCCAGATGTCGCGAAGTAGCCTTCGGTGAACACCAGATAGATACAGGAGAGCACGCTGGAAGTTCGTTCGGGCAGCAGGTGCGCAGGCGGTACGCGAAGCGGGATGTTCGCCTGCCGGATCTTCGACTTCGCCCGCGTGAGCCGTTGCGCAACAGTATGTTCCGGCTGCAGGAACGCTCGAGCAATCTCCGAGGTCCGCAAGCCGCACACGAGCCGAAGCGTCAACGCAACCCGAGACTCCGTCGAAAGCGCCGGATGGCAGCACATGAAGATCATTCGCAACTGGTCGTCCGCGACAGTAACCACCTCGACCTCCTCACTCGGTGGTGCAAGCAGAACTGCATCGGTTTCCCTTACAGCTCTTGTCGATTCGCGCCGAAGCCGGTCCAGAGCCCGGTTGCGGGCAGCCGTGGTTATCCATGCACCCGGATTCGACGGCAAACCGCGATTCGGCCAGGTGCGCAAAGCATCGGCGAACGCCTCGTGCACCGCGTCCTCGGCGACATCGACGTCACCGACGAACCGTGCGACGGTAGCCAAGGCCCGACCGAACTCGGCGCGATAGACCACATCGACGTCGGCCGGGCCTGGCACGGTCATATTTACGCCTCGACGGTCGGTTCTGGCGTCGCTCCGCTCCTCGGCGCTCTGGGGGCACCTGCGATGCTCACTCGGCCGCCACTTCCAAATCTACGATCTGACGCAACTCCAGCCGACCCCTCTCCCCCAACGGAATCTGGACCGCAATCGCAACGGCGGCGGCACGATCCGGCGCCGCGAACATGTACAGACCGTTCGCGACCTCAGCGGATTCCGCGAACGGCCCATCGGTGAACAGGGTCTCGCCATCCCGCACGCGGACCGTAGTCACCGAGTCGGGTAGGTGCAGCGATCCACCGCCGCGGATCACGTCGCCGACCTGCTCGCCGAACCGAATGTGTTCGGCCGCACCCGCATCCCACTCCGGAGTGCCGGGAGCAACGACGTCGCCGGGCGGCTCGAGAAGCAATGCAAGCCACCAGTCCGCCTGCGGCCCAGCTACCTGCATGTACTCCGACATCGGCCACACCTCGACGAAACCGTCCGCTGCGGCGGGGATTTTGCGAACGAGCTCGAGGCAGTCGTCCAGGTTCTCGTTCTCGAACACCGTGAATCCGCCGACGACCTCCGCCTGCTCGGTGAACGGCCCGTCGGTGACCAGCGGCCCATCCGCTGTATGTCTCACGTTGACAACCGTGTCCGACGGATACAGCGCGACACCGCCAACGATCGCGGCACCGGCGGCCGCCTCGAACGCGGCGTACCGCTCCAGTTCGGCGTCGAACTCCGGTGATCCCGGCTCGCCCTCTGGACCGCCGTCTTCCCGTCCGAACAGCAACGCTAGGTAGTGCATGACGTCATCCTTCCGCTCGTTGGAGAAGTTCGGAACCCCTCCTACCAAAGCGACGAACGGCGATCAGCTTTCTCTACCTCGGGGCACGGCCAATGTGACCTCGCAGCCGGCGCCGCTCGATCCTGGCGAGACAACGGTGAGGTAGCCGCCATGGGCGCGGGCGACGTGATCGGCGATCGGCAGGCCGAGTCCGGTTCCGGTCCCGTCGCTGCTGGTCCAGAAGCGTTCGAGAATGTGGGGTTGGTCGGCGGCGGGAATGCCAGGGCCATGGTCGGTGATCGTGACGGCGGCGTGCGTGGCGGTCGCCGTGACGGTCACGGCGACCGTGGAGTCACCGGGCGCGAACCGCACCGCGTTGTCGACAAGATTGGCCAACGCGCGGCGCATCGTCACCTCGTCGACCGAGCAGGTGAGGGCGGCCGGTCCAATCAACGACACGTCCACCGCCTTGGCCTGCGCCAACGCCTGTGCCTGGTCGGCCACATCGCGGGCGATCGCGGCGAGGTCGGCCGGTCGGCGATCGAGGGTGCGGGCCCGGCTGCGGGCATCGGCCAGCAATGCGTCGATGGTGGTATGCATCCGCTCGGCGGCGACCTTCATACGTTCGGTGTTCTCGCGGTACGCGTCGACGGTGGGTTCGGGGTGGGCTAGCACGACGTCGGCAGTGGTGATCACCACGGCGAGCGGGGTGCGGAGTTCGTGGCTGGCTTCTTCGACAAGTCGACGCTGTGTGTCAGCGGACTGCTGCAGGCGGTCGAGCATGGCGTCGAAAGCGGCGGCCAGCGCGGCCACCTCGGTCGGGCCGTGTCGGTGGCCGATCCGCCTGGCGAGGTCGGAGCCTTCGATGTCTTCGGCTACCCGGCGGATTCGGTCGATGGGCCGGACGGCTCGACCCGCCAACCACCACGCCGACACGGCTGCGACCGGTCCCAACGCGATGACTGTGATCGTGAGCCATGGCGACCGTTGACTGACGGCCTCGTCGGCGACGGCGGAACCGACGACAACCTCCGCCTCGACGGCGACCGACACCGCCACGACGAGCAGAAGCGGCAGATAGATGGCCAGAAATCCGAACACGGCAAGCTGGACTCGCAACGAACCCCACACCCGCTTCATGCCTGGCTCACTAACTGATACCCGACATTGGTGACCGTCACGATCGGTGCGGGCGTGCCGAGTTTGCGGCGAAGCCGACTCAGAATGACTCGGGGCGACGACGTGAACGGGTCGGCGTTGGCGTCCCACACGTGCTCGAGCAGGTCGCCGAGCGACAGCACCTCACCGGGGTGGTGCATGAAGTAGCGAAGCAGCGCGAATTCCCTTGCCGTCAGTGGCACTTCGGTGCCGGCCCGCCATACCTGATGGGTAGCGACGTCGATGGTTACGTCACCTACTTCGAGCACGGCACCGTGCCCGTCGCGGCGCCGCCCGAGAGCGCGCAGCCGGCCACCAGCTCCGGGAACGCGAACGGCTCTACTAGATAGTCGTCCGCACCGGCGTCGAGTCCGGCGACCCTGTCGGTCACCGCGTCGCGGGCGGTCAGCACGATGATCCGGCGGGGCCTGCAGAGGTCGGGGTCGGTGGCGAGGCGGCGAATCAAGTCGAGACCGTCGCCGTCGGGTAGTCCGAGATCGATGCAGGCGACGTCGAAGTCGACGATCCGCAGCAGCTCGTCGGCAGCGGCGAGGGTGCCGACCACATCGACGGCGTAGGCCTCGTTCCGCAGACCGAGGGCAACCACCTCCGCCAGTGCGGTTTCGTCTTCGACGAGCAGTATCCGCATGATCGGTCAGCGCGCCGACCGGGCGGCCGTGGTTGTTGTCGCCCCATCCGGGCCCGACAGTGTCATGCGGTTGTCGTCGAAGGCGATCGTCGGCTCGGATGCGCTTGGCTCGTCGGGGCGAAAGCCGCCCGTGGTCGAGACGAACGAGCGAGACGGCAGGCGGTCGGTGATCTCGACCGCGGCGACGCTGCCTTCCTCGTCGAGGGCGTACCAGACCACAGCGGTCTCGTTACCCGATGTGACGGTCACGTACGTGCGGAGTTCGCCGTCGTCGAACAGCGTTCCGGCGAGTTCGACGTCGTCGAGCGTCCCGATGTCTGTTTCCAATGCCTTCCGCTCGTCGCGACCTTCGTCGGTCGCACCGGCCAGCAGCGCCAGCACGTCCGCCTCGTGCTCGGCGACCCTCGACGCACCTATGTCGTCGGGAATCGGGAACAACGCTGTCACGGCCTCGGTGCCGGCTGCCGTGACGACCAAGCGCGCGTCCCGTGAAGAGACCTCGAACGAGCCGCCAGCGTCGAGCTCGTAGCGGCCGACGACGGCATCGAGCGCGCCCGAATCCAAGGCGACCTCGTCGTCGCGGGGTGTGGGAAGTGGGTCGCCCGCGACCAAGGCAGGGCCGACCGCCCGAAGAAGTTCCTCTGCCGTCACCTTCGCGGTGTTCGACGCTATTGCGACGACCCGCTCACTGCTCGGCAGCCAGACCACAACTGCATTGTGACCTGTGCTGTCGCCTCCCCCAGCGGCGGCCAGTCCAGGCTCACCGAACACCGTGTCGTTCAGCGCAACCCAGCCGGGTGTCTCGGACCTTCCCTCACCGACGTCGAACACAGGAGTGCTGATGCGTTCCACAGCGTCCGGCGATACCACCTGCCCGGCGAACAGTGCGTGAGTCCAGGAAGCCAGATCGCGGGTGGTCATCGCCAACCCACCGTTGCCGTCCAGCGCCCAGTGTGGACCGGCGAAGTCTCCCGTCGCACCGCTCGAGCCGTCGTCGAGCAGCCCGACCGCCCGAGGACCCGGTGCCGCCGGGTTGCCGTCCCAGAACCCACCCGCGATGTGGCCGTCCGGAAGAGTAAGGACCCTCGTGACCATGAAGTCACGGTAGGACATCCCGGATGTCTCCTCGATGATCAGCGCAAGCAACGTGTAGCCCGCGTTGGAGTAGAGCACGTCCGAACCCGGCGCGAAGGCGACTCCGAGCTTGCTGATCGCGGCCAGTGCCTCGTCGCGTCCGAGGGGCTGTTCGTCGCTGCCATGGTTGCCGGTCAACCCGCTCGTGTGGGTCAACAGCTGGGCAACGGTGGCGTCGGCGACAGGTCCACCGAGGTCGGGAACGAGGTCGCCGGCCCGATCCTCGGTCGACAGCTTGCCGTCGTCGATGAGAGCGAAAACGGCTGCGGCAGTGAAGGATTTGGTGATCGACCCGACGCTGAACACAGTGTCAGTCGTGTTGCCGTAGGCGAGCGAACAGTCCTGCATGCCGCCGGTCGAGATGGCGATGGTTCCGCTGAACCCGGCCGCCGCCCAGGCATCGAATCCCGACGCCGTCTCCGAGCACTCGATCGACCGATGCGGCACTGACGCAGGGGAATCGGAGTCGGCGGTGCAAGCCCCCGCAAGCATTGTCACGCCGATGATCAACGCTGCTCCGTGTCGATTCATGGCCCGAATGTACGGACCACCCTGTGAACCCGATATAAACGAATCGATCAATCTTTGACTGCCGTGCAGTTGCGTCCCTTGGCTTTCGCCGCATACAACGCGCGGTCGGCGGCGTCCATCAAGGCGGGCAACGACATCAGCGGCTCGACGGTTGCGATACCGAAGCTCGCTGTGAGCGTGGTGGTCGCTCCTCCGTACGAAATCGATGTCGCTGCAACACGTTCACGAATCGACTCCGCAAACTCCATGGCTGCGCACGCTTCGCTGTCGGGCAAGAGCACAGCGAACTCCTCGCCACCGATTCGGCCCGAAACCTGACCGACATCGGGTGCCGTTCGAAGTACGCCCGCGAAGGTCGCCAGCGCGTGGTCACCGCCTGCGTGGCCAAGCGCGTCGTTGACCTCCTTGAAGAAGTCGAGATCCGCCAGGATCAACGTGCTCACCGGCGCTCGTTTCAAAGTCAGTTGGGCTTGTTCGATGAACCCACGCCTGTTCAGCAGGCCGGTGAGTTCGTCCCGATCGCGCTGATATCGCAGGTCGGCAACGAGGTCGACGATGGTGACTGCGAGCAGCGTCACGAGGAGCGCCGGAAGCAGGACTGCACTTGCAACGATCAAGCCTATTTCCAGTGGAGACGCGAGATAGGCGTCCATTTCGGCGTCGGTCGTGATCTCACGCGGCACCTCGGAGAACGGCGCAAGCGCCACGTTGACGAACAGTGCGAGACCCAACACTGTTGTTGCGGTCACGGTTACGCGATCAGCGAGTCGCCTCGCGGACGCACGCAATCTGAGCGCCGCATAGAGAAGCAGCACGCCGCCACCAAGGTTCTGCGCGATGATCCGCCCGACCATCAGTGGCGTCACGTAGGCGAAGAACCAGACCACGACAGCCAGGACGACGGCAAATGCAATCGCGCTGGTGCGCCCCAGCTGCTGACCTGATCGCCGCAGCAGACCTTCGACGAGTATTAGAAACGCGATCGGAAAGATGATGCCGTGGATCGAGGCCAGCAACGCGATATCGGCGTGCACCGACAGCACCAGGTTCCCCGCGAAGTACAGCGCGATCATCACCGCGAACAGGAGTGCATGCACCCGACTTCGGTCGATCGCCCAGAGCACGACGAAGACCAGTGCGATGCCGATCATCGCGAACGATCCGAGATTGACCACTACCAGCCATTCGCGGCTCATAGCGCGCCCTCTCGTCTCGATGCCGCTACGGCGCCCAACGGGCGCTCAGCCCGCCGGACGCCGTAACCACGTGCCGATCAGTCGAGATCGAACCGATCCGCGTTCATCACTTTGGTCCACGCCGCGACGAAGTCGGAAACGAACTTCTCGTCGGCGTCTGCAAGAGCGTAAACCTCTGCCAGCGAACGCAGGATCGAGTTCGACCCGAAGACGAGATCGACCGCGGTCGCAGTCCATTTCGGCTCACCGGTCTTGCGATCCCGACCCTCGTAGACGTTCTCCGTCGACTCCGACACCTTCCACTGCGTATTCATGTCGAGCAGGTTCTTGAAGAAATCGTTCGTCAAGAGTCCCGGCCGATCGGTGAAGACGCCGTGCCTGGTGCCACTGTGATTGGCGCCGAGCGCCCTCAACCCGCCGACGAGGACCGTCATCTCCGGCGCTGTCAGCGTCAGCCGGTAGGCCTTCTCCAACAGCAGTCGCTCGGCAGGCTGCTTCTCACCCTCCTGCAGATAGTTGCGGAACCCGTCGGCGTTCGTCTCGAGCCAAGCAAACGACTCGACATCGGTCTCGTCCTGCGTCGCGTCCGTTCGACCCGGCGCGAACGGCACCGTGACGTCGTGTCCGGCATCCTTGGCGGCCTTCTCGATCGCCGCCGATCCTGCGAGCACAACTACGTCGGCAAAGGAGACCTTCTTGCCATCAGACAGCGACCCGTTGAAGTCCTGCTGCACCTGCTCCAGCGTCGCAAGCGCACCCGACAGCTCAGCGGGATCGTTGACCTGCCAACTCTTCTGCGGTTCCAGACGAATTCGGCCGCCGTTTGCACCGCCACGGAGGTCGGTGCCGCGGAAGCTCGACGCCGCCGACCAGGCCGTCGAAACCAGTTGCTGCACAGACAATCCCGAGTCGAGGATCTTGGCCTTGAGGGCCTCGACATCGGCGTCGCCGAGCAACTCGTGATCGACAGCGGGAACCGGGTCCTGCCACAGCTGCTGCTCGGGAACCCACGGACCGACGAAGCGTGAAGCCGGTCCCATGTCACGGTGCAGCAGTTTGTACCAGGCCTTGCCGAACGCCTCGGTCATCTCCTCCGGATGTTCCAGCCAGCGACGCGTGATCTGCTCGTAGACGGGATCGGCCCGTAGTGCCAGGTCCGAGGTCAGCATCGTCGGTTTGCGAGCCGGACCGTCGAACGGGTCCGGGATGATCGCGTCGGCATCCTTGGCGGTCCACTGTTTGGCACCCGCGGGGCTTTCGGTCAGCTCCCATTCGTAGCCGTACAGCATCTCCAGATACGTGTTGTCCCACTTGGTCGGCGTCGGCGTCCACACGACCTCGAGGCCACTGGTGATCGCATCCTTACCGACGCCGGTGCCGAAGGTGGAGTTCCAGCCGATTCCCTGGAACTGCACAGGACAACCTTCCGGCTCCGGACCGATGTGCTCGTCGGCCGGGCCGGCACCGTGCGTCTTGCCGACAGTGTGGCCACCGACGATGAGCGCTGCTGTCTCCTCGTCGTTCATCGCCATCCGCCGGAACGTCTCGCGGATGTCGACCGCCGACTTCAGCGGATCCGGATTACCGTTGGGCCCTTCGGGATTGACGTAGATGAGACCCATCTGCACGGCACCGAGCGGACCCGACAGGTCGCGTTCGTCGCTGTAGCGTTCGTCGCCGAGCCACGTGTCCTCCGGACCCCAGAAGATCTGCTCTGGTTCCCAGATGTCTTCGCGTCCGAATGCGAAACCGAACGTCTCCAGGCCCATGGATTCGTAGGCGCAGTTGCCGGCGAACACCAGCAGGTCGGCCCAGGAGATCTTCTTGCCGTACTTCTGCTTCACCGGCCACAGCAGTCGACGAGCCTTGTCCAGGCTGGCGTTGTCCGGCCAACTGTTCAGCGGTGCGAAGCGCTGTGCGCCGTGCCCACCGCCACCCCTACCGTCTGCGACGCGGTAGGTGCCCGCCGCGTGCCAGCTCATCCTGACGAACAGTCCGCCGTAGTGGTTGTAGTCGGCTGGCCACCAATCCTGTGATTCCGTCATCAGCGCGATGACATCGCTTTTCAGCGCTTCGAAGTCGAGTGTCTTTACCTCTTCGGCGTAGTCGAAGTCGGCGGCGTACGGGCTGGAGCGATGGGTGTTCTCGTACAGGACGTCGAGATCGACCTGCTCGGGCCACCAGTCCGCGTTGGTCCGCGGTCGCAAATTGGTCTTCGGCGTCGGCGACGCGATAACCGGGTTTTCGCTTTCGCTCACACTCTCGGAATGTTCGTTCGGGTTGGGCGGTCGATCGGGCACGTTATTCCCTCCGGTTCGGGCTGTTGGGCTGATCAGAAACCTGTGGTGTCGAGCATGCGGCGCACACACCCCAGAAGATGACTTCGGCCTCATCGATATCGAAACCGACTGCGCCACCGTCATTTTCGGATGGGGTCAAACACGGCGCCGCGCCGACGGCGCAATCGACATCGGCGATGACGCCACACGCTCGACATACGACGTGGTGGTGGTTGTCACCGACCCGCGACTCGTAGCGAGCGACCGACCCGGCGGGCTGGATCCGGCGCACGAGACCCGCGCTTGTGAGCGCATTCAACACGTCGTACACGGTCTGCCGGGACACCTCCGGTTGGGTGAGACGAATGGCAGCGAAGATCGTCACCGTGTCGGCATGCGGGTTCGCGCCGACGGCCTCGAGGATCCCGACCCGCGGGCCGGTGACCTGAAGGCCAGCCGTGCGCAGTTGCGCTACGTAGTTCGACGCCAGAGCCATCCGACCAATCAAGCTCCCAATTCTGGGATAAGTCAAGAGTCCAAGGTTTCCCGACACCGCTCGGCGGGTACCTTCGGGCATGTGAGCGAAGTAGTGTGGCCCGGCCATGCCTATCCACTGGGCGCGACGTACGACGGATCCGGCACCAACTTCGCCTTGTTCAGCGAGGTCGCAGACCGGGTGGAGTTGTGTCTGTTCGACGAGGCAGGCGCCGAGACGAAGATTGCGTTGCCGGAGATGGACGGCTTCGTCTGGCATGCCTTTCTGCCCGACGTTCAGCCGGGGCAACGGTACGGGTACCGAGTGCACGGACCCTACGATCCGGCGAACGGACATCGCTGCAACCCGAACAAGTTGCTAGCCGATCCCTACGCGAAAGCTATCGACGGACAGTTCGAATGGGACCAGTCCCTGTTCAGCTACAACTTCGGCGACCCCGACAGTCGTAACGACGAAGACTCCGCCGCTCGGATGCCGAAATCGATTGTAATCAATCCCTTTTTCGACTGGGGCGTCGACCGACCACCACGCCGCACCTATGCCGACACGGTTATCTACGAAGCCCACGTCAAGGGGTTGACCCAAACCCATCCCGAGATCCCCGAGCGAATTCGTGGCACCTATGCGGGGATTGCACACCCGGCCGTCGTGGACCATCTACGGCATCTCGGCATCACCGCTATCGAGTTGATGCCGGTACACCACTTCGCGAACGACTCCACGCTTATCGACAAGGGCCTGTCGAACTACTGGGGCTACAACACGATCGGCTTCTTCGCACCCGACCCGAAGTACATGGCGAGCGACACTCCCGGCGGGCAGGTCCAAGAGTTCAAAACGATGGTGCGGGCCCTGCACGAAGCAGGCATCGAGGTCATTCTCGACGTCGTCTACAACCACACTGCCGAAGGCAACCACCTCGGTCCCACCCTGTCGATGCGCGGTATCGACAACGCGGCCTACTACCGGACCGTCGACGACGACCACCGCTATTACATGGACTACACCGGAACCGGCAACAGCCTCAATGTCGGCCACCCACACACACTTCAGCTGATCATGGACTCGCTGCGGTACTGGGTCACCGAGATGCACGTCGACGGTTTCCGCTTCGATCTCGCCTCCACATTGGCCCGCGAGTTCTACGACGTCGACCGTCTGTCCACGTTCTTCGAATTGGTCCAGCAGGACCCCATCGTCAGTCAGGTGAAACTGATCGCCGAACCGTGGGACGTCGGCCCTGGCGGCTATCAGGTCGGCAACTTTCCACCCCAGTGGACCGAGTGGAACGGCAAGTACCGCGACACGGTGCGCGACTTCTGGCGCGGTGAACGCTCCAGTCTCGGCGAGTTCGCGTCACGACTGACCGGATCCGCCGATCTGTACGAGCGCACCGGCCGCCGACCGTTCGCGTCGATCAACTTCGTCACAGCGCACGACGGATTTACGTTGCGCGACTTGGTTTCCTACAACGAGAAGCACAACGACGCGAACGGCGAGGACAACAACGACGGCGAGAGTCACAACCGTTCGTGGAACTGCGGTGTCGAAGGTCCGTCCGACGACCCGGAGATCAACGCGCTGCGAGCGCGGCAACAACGCAACTTCATCGCGACGACCCTGCTGTCGGAGGGTGTACCGATGCTCTGCCATGGCGACGAACTCGGCCGCACTCAGGGTGGTAACAACAACGTGTTCTGTCAGGACAACGAGATTTCGTGGATCGACTGGGAGAACGCCGACAAGGGTCTGATCGAATTCACAAGCGCGGCATCGGAATTACGGGCCAAGCATCCAGTGTTTCGGCGGCGACGCTTTTTCGATGGTCTGCCTGTTCGCCACCGCGACGCCGAGAATCTGCCCGACATCGCGTGGTTCACGCCGAACGGCGAAGAAATGACAGATGCGGACTGGGAATCGGGGTTCGGTCTCTCTGTCACCGCCTATCTCAACGGGCAGGGCATACCGGACAGCGACGCCCGTGGTGAGCGGGTCGTCGACGACTCTTTTGTGCTGTGCTTCAACGCATCCGAGGAGCAGCTCGATTTCACGATGCCGCCGGCCGAGTTCGCCGCGGAGTGGCAGCTGGTGTTGACGACCGACGTCGATCCGACTGATTCAGACGTCCGCTACGTAGCGCGCGACAACGTATCCGTCGGCCCTCGCACCTTGGTCGTCTTACAGGAGTCGGCGCGGCCCGAGTCCGGCACGACGATCAGCTAGCGATCCTGCAGCGTCCACGGACTGCCGTATCCCGACGGTGCGTCGGATCCCAGCAGGTCGAGAAAGGGCACGGCGTCGAAGGCTTCCGGTCCGAGCACACCGACCCCCGACCATTGCCCGGTTGCCAGTAACTCCAGTGCGACAACAGGATTGATCGCGGTCTGCCACACGACACACTGAGCGCCGTAGGCGTCCATACTGTCTGCGTTGTCCACGACATGGGAGAGGTAGACCTCCCGTGGTTTCCCGTCCCGACCGGTACCGGTCACCCACAATCCCGCGCAGGTGGCACCACGCATCCGTTCACCGAGGGTGGCGGGATTCGGCAGACACGCGGCTACGACATCGCGCGGGGAGACTGCGCGTCCGTTGACAGTTACCGGTTGGGTGCTGTCGAGGCCGAGTTTGTGCAAAGTCTTCAACACGTCGATGAACTCGGTGCCAAGACCGTATTTGAACGTCACCCGTTTGGCATCGACCCAGCGTGGCATAAGCAGCACTTCCTCGTGCTCGACGTTCACACATTCGACCGGTCCGATGCCACCGGGAAAGTCGAAAACCTCAGGCTCGCTGAACGGTTCGGTGACGAACCAGCCGCGGTCACGCTCCCAGATCACGGGCGGATTGAGGCACTCCTCGATCGTCGTCCAGATCGAGAAGGACGGTGCGAAATCGTAGCCGTCGACGACCAGATTTCCGCCGTCGCGAACGCCGAGTTCGTCGATCTCGCTGAAGAGGTGGTCCGCTGCATAGCGGGCGAAGACATCGGACAACCCGGGCTCGACGCCCATGCCGACGAGCGCGAGTCTGCCGGCCTCTTCCCACTCCGACGAGCGCGCGAACTGCTCGTCGCCGAGCTTGACTCCTGTTTGCGCATAGGGCAATTCGGGATTGGGTCGCGACATCGACATCGCCATGTCGAGGTAGTCGGCACCTGCGTCGAACGCACCCGTGAAGATCGGCATGACGAACCGCGGATCGACAGCGTTCATCACGTGAGTGCTGTTGTGCTCCTTGATCAACGCCGTGACTGCCGCACTGTCGGAGGCATCGACGCGGGCAGCCGTCATCCGCTGTTCGTCGGGGTGACGTTCACGCACGGCCGCGACGGTCTGCTGCGCTCGCGCCAGGTCGAAGTCGGCGATCACCAGAGAGTCGAAGAAGTTGCGGCGCGCTGCTATTCGCGCGAACGCATCACCGACACCACCCGCACCGACGAGCAGAATCCGCATCATTTGTCCTTGGGCGGGGGCACAACTAGGCCGGGCGTACCGGAGTCCGGCAGCGCCAGACCCGACGAGATCGGCGCATCCTCTGCAAGGAAGATCGGCGTATCGCGGTTGAGAGTCTCACCTCGGAAGAACGGCTTGTACACCCGCGATGCCCAAATCATCAGTACGACACCGATAATGAACGACCCGGCGCCGAGCAGGAACGCCCAGCCGATCGTCCAATGCCACGGTGTCGTCCAGACGACGGCACTGTTCTCGGGCTTCCAATCCTGCGTCGCGGTGAGGATCAGGCCGCTGAACAGCAACACTCCGCCGAGCGTCGGGAACACACCGCGCAGGAAGAAGTCTCGGACACTTCCGGTCAATTCGCGGCGGTAGTACCAGGTGCAGGCGAAACCGGTGAGGCCGTAGTAGAAGGCGATCATCATGCCGATCGCCGTCACCGCGTCCTCTACGAGTCCGCCGCCGGAGTAGAAGTTCATCGCCAGGTACAGCAGGGCGGAGATGACGCCCATCCAGATCGTGGAGTTGGTCGGTGTCAGGTACTTCGGGTGGATGTCGGCGAATCGTCGCGGAATTGCCTTGAAGGCCGCCATCGACAGGGTGGTCCGCGCTGTCGGCAGAATCGTGGTCTGCGTGCACGCTGCTGCGGAGCACAGCACGAGCAGGATCAACAGCTTGCCCATCACCGTGCCGAACGTCGAATCACCGAAGGCCGCATCGCCGACAACACTCAAGATGTCGGACGAGTTCTCCTCGTTCGCCAACCCGACACCGGTATCACCGACACCGGCGTACGACTGCGCGGCCAAAGCCACGATCACGTAGGTCACCAGCAGCAGTACCGTCGACGTGATCGCCGCACGCCCTGGCGTCTTGTCGCGGTCCTTCGTCTCCTCGTTGATGGCTACCGCGGAGTCCCAGCCCCAGTAGATGAACAACATCAGGATGACGCCTTGAGCGAAGGTGCTGACACTGTCGATCTCGAACGGGTTGAACCAGGACACCTCGGGACGAATCGCGGTGTCGGGCGGATCGCTGCCGTAGACCTTGATCAGCGCGGTACCCGCAAAGACAACCAGCACAAGCACTTCCAGCGCGAGCAGAGCCTGTTGGAAGCGGGCAGAAATTTCGATGCCGCGGAAACAGATGTAGGTCATCGCGGCCATCCAGATCAACCCGGTGAGCAATACCCACCCGCTGGATGGGTCCGATCCGATGCCGTCGGCACCGATAAGCAGGAAGAAGTACTGACCCGCAACCTGGGCGAGCGATGCCATGACAAGAACGTCGGCGGCGATGATGCCCCAGCCGCCCATCCACCCTGTCTTCGGTCCGAACGCTTTGGTGGCCCAGGTGAACGTTGTGCCGCAGTCGGGTTCGCGTTTGTTGAGCTGTTGATAGCCGATCGATACGAACAGGATCGGCACGAACGCGAGAACGATGATCGCCGGAGCTTGCAGGCCGACCAACAGGACTATCGGACCGAGAGTCGCTGCGAGGCTGTACGCCGGTGCCGTGGAAGCAACGCCGATGACGACGCTGGAGACGAACCCGATCGCGCCCGTGTTCAGGCCCTTTCCGCCGTCGTCGGAGGTGCGGGTTTCGGTTGCAGCATTAGTTGCCATGGCTCACTCCGGCTACTCGAACAGACGTCCGGGGCAGGTCGGGAGGAGCACTGCCCTACATGCGTTTATCTCAGTTAGGTAACCACAAAGCAAGGGTATTAGTGCTTCATCTGTGTAAATTCGACGATTTTCGTGGCCATATGACGTTAGAAGACCGATGATCGTAGGCATGGCGAATCGCGACGGTCCCGGGGTGACTCTCGACGAAGTGTCCAAGTCGATCATCGAGGCGCTGCAGCAGGACGGCCGGCGGTCATACACCTCCATCGGGGAGGCCGTCGGGTTGTCCGAGGCTGCCGTACGCCAGCGGGTGCAACGGTTATTGGAGTCAGGGGTGATGCAGATCGTCGCCGTGACCGATCCGATGCAGGTCGGCTTCAGTCGCCAGGCGATGGTCGGCGTCAGAGTGGTCGGCGACCCGGCGGTGGTCGCCGCCGAGATCGAGTCGCTCATCGAAGTCGTCTACGTCGTCGTCACGGCTGGGTCGTTCGACCTGTTGGTCGAGATCGTCTGTGAGGACGACGAACACCTCCTCGAGGTCGTCAGCGGCAAGATCCGAGCCTGCGCTGGCGTGACAAGCACCGAAACATTCGTCTATCTGAAGCTGCAACGGCAGCGCTACGACTGGGGTACCAGATGAGCACAACACCACGTGGAACAGCACGAACGGACGCCGCCCGCGACCACGTCTGGATGCATTTCACACGTCAATCCAGCTATGCGGAGACACCGCCGCCGATCATCACTCGCGGCGAGGGCGCATACATCTGGGACGACAACGGCAAGCGCTACCTGGACGGGTTGTCCGGCCTCTTCGTCGTCCAAGTCGGCCATGGCAGAAGAGAATTGGCCGAAGCCGCTGCCGCTCAGGCCAGCGAGCTCGCGTTCTTCCCACTTTGGTCCTACACCCATCCTGCCGCAATCGATCTCGCCGAACGGTTGGCGCACTACGCGCCTGGTGACCTCAACCGGGTCTTCTTCACTACCGGTGGCGGTGAAGCCGTCGAGAGCGCATGGAAGCTGGCGAAGCAGTACTTCAAACTCACCGGCAAGCCGAGCAAGCACAAGGTGATCTCGCGAGCCGTCGCCTACCACGGTGCACCGCACGGCGCACTGTCGATCACCGGCATCCCGGCGGCGAAGCAAGCCTTCGAACCACTGGTGCCCGGCGCGCTGAAAGTGCCGAACACCAACATCTATCGAGCCGCCGACGGGTTGCGTGACGACCCGAAAGCGTTCGGGCGGTGGGCAGCCGACCGCATCGAAGAAGCGATCCTCTTCGAAGGTCCCGACACGGTCGCCGCCGTATTTCTCGAGCCCGTGCAGAACTCCGGCGGCTGCTTCCCGCCCCCTCCCGGTTACTTCGACCGGGTGCGCGAGATCTGCGATCGCCACGACGTTCTGCTCGTGTCCGACGAGGTCATCTGTGCGTTCGGCCGAATCGGATCGATGTTCGCCTGCGACGACTTCGGCTACGTGCCCGACATCATCACGTGCGCAAAAGGTTTGACGTCCGGGTACTCGCCGCTCGGCGCAATGATCGTCTCGGACAGGCTGTTCGAACCGTTCAAGGTCGGCAACAACACCTTCGCGCACGGCTTCACATTCGGCGGGCACCCGGTCTCGGCCGCCGTTGGTATGGCCAACCTCGACATCTTCGAACGCGAAGGTCTCAACGACCACGTCAAGAAACACGGTGAGGCGTTCCGGCACTCGCTGGAAACCCTGCTCGACCTACCGATCGTTGGCGACGTCCGAGGCGCGGGCTTCTTCTACGGAATCGAACTGGTCAAGGACAAGGCAACCCGTACTACGTTCAACGCCGACGAGTCGGAGCGGCTGCTGCGTGGCTTCCTTTCGAAAGCGCTCTTCGAAGCCGGCCTCTATTGCCGTGCCGACGATCGCGGCGACCCCGTCGTCCAGCTCGCCCCACCATTGATCTGCGGGCAAGCCGAATTCGACGAGATGACCGAGATCCTGCGCGACGTACTGACCCGGGCGTGGTCCGTCCTGTGACGTGCTGGGTCAGCTGCGACGCAGGCTCGCTGCAATCACCGGGATGACGATCGCTGCGGCCACGAGGTGCGTGAGCATCAGGGTGAGCTTGGTGTCGATCGACGCGTTCACGATCGCATCAGGAACGAGAGACAACGCGGTCAGCACGATCGTTGTGCGAACGAACACAACGCGCGGTTGCGTTGCCCACCTGCGCAATCCGGCGGCGAAGACAACGCCGAGCGCGGCGAACATGACGGTCAGCTGCGCGAATGCAAAGAGGGGAATCTGCTGACCGTCGATGGCGAGGGAGACGCCGGCGGCGTGCGCTAGTGCGGCCACTGCCGTAGTAGCAAGGGCGGCTCCGACTGTTGCCACGGCCGCGGGGCGCCAGAAAGCTGCAGGTGCAGTGGTGGCGGGGGCTGCGAACGTGGCGTGAGCGGTGGTGGTCATCGTGATCTCCTCGGGTGGGTTGTTTTGCTCTCACCAGGTCTACGAATGGGATCGACCGAATACGACAGACCCCCGCGAACGGGCTCTCAGTGCACGATTTCGGCACGGAAAGCGACACTGGTAGCCCGTTCGACGTTCAGATCCTGTTCCGCCCGCGCATTGTCGATGTCGCTAACCCAATCGCGGTAGCTAGTCAGCAATAGGCAGGCGAAGTCGAAGCAGGCAGACGGGAATCGCAACGTCGCCAATGCATTACCGACCTCACATGCCTGATCAGGCATGTGAGGTCCGCAATCGGCATGCGAGGTCGCGATGCAGCGTGCGAACGGGCTCTCAGTGCACAATTTTCGGCCCGAAAGCGACACTGGAAGCCCGTTCGCCGGCCATGTGCGACGTCGCGATGCAGCCCGGCGACGCTAGTTACCCACCAGGTGATCGCGCCGCCTGGTCAGGTACGCCCGCTCGGCGGAGTTCTGCGTTGCGGCGATCGCGGCGTCGTAGGCGGACCTCGCCTCAGCGCTACGGCCCAGCCTGCGCAACAGATCCGCTCGGGCTGCGTGCCAGGCGTGATAGCGGTCGAGCGCCAGTCCGTCAATGATCGACAGCGCTACCTCCGGACCGTCCAATTCGGCAAGTGCGACAGCACGATTGAGCGCAACTATCGGGGTCGGCGCGACGGCATAAAGCTGGTCGTAGAGCGCGACCACCTGACTCCACTCGGTGTCGCGCGCATCGCGGGCATCCGTGTGGACCGCGTTGATCGCCGCAAGCAGTTGATACTGCCCCGGCCTCGTGTGCTGGGCCGCTACTCGAGCCAGGCATTCACGGACAAGGGCGTGCCCCTCGGTTATCAGTGCTCGGTCCCAGCCGCCGCGGTCCTGCTGGTCGAGCGTCACCAACTCGCAACCCCTGACCCGAGCGGCGCTCCGCGCTTCGGTCAACAACATCAGCGCGAGCAATCCAGCGACCTCGCCGTCGTCGGGTAGTAGTTGCCGCATGATCCGTCCGAGTCGGATGGCCTCCGACGTCAGATCGGATCGAATCGGGTCGTCGCCTGCACCGGCAAGGTAACCCTCGTTGAAAACGAGGTAGATGACGGTGAGCACACCAGCGAGTCGATCGGTCACATCGTCGTGGTCGGGCACCCGGAAGGGGATGCGCGCTGCCTTGATCTTGGCCTTGGCACGCGTAATACGTTGTCCCATGGTCGTTTCGGCAACGAGGAAAGCGCGAGCGATCTCCTCCACCGTCAACCCGCCGAGCAGACGCAACGTAAGAGCGACGCGAGCCTCAGGGTTGAGAGCCGGGTGACAACAGGTAAATGCGAGCCGGAGACGGTCGTCTTCGACCAATCCGGTGGGTTCGTGCGGGGTCGGGTCGTCGATGATCATGGCTGCCTGATGCTTCGTCTCGCGCAGGGATTCTCGGCGAATCCGGTCGATGGCGCGGTTGCTTGCGGTAGTCGTCAGCCAGCCACCTGGGTTGGGCGGAATCCCGTCGACCGGCCAACGCTCGACGGCGATGAGCAGAGCCTCGCCCGCCGCATCCTCGGCGATGTCGAGATCGCCGAAGCGTCGGGCGAGCGAGGCGACCACCCGGCCGTATTCCTCGCGATAGATCCGATCGATCTGCACGCGAGCGTCTTTCGTCATGCGCCGTCGAACGTCCGGATCTCGATCCTCTGCTCGCAGACCTTCGACGCTCTGGCGGCGATCTTCAGCGCGGCATCGAGATCCGGCGCTTCGACGACCCAGAATCCACCGAGGAACTCCTTGGTCTCGGCGAAAGGTCCGTCGGTTACGACCACATCGGCGCCGGTGTTGTCGACCGTCGTCGCTGCGTCCAGGCGTCCGAGCCCACCGGCGAACACCCACGAGCCCTCGGCCTTCAGCTCATCGTTGAACCTTTCTGTGGCATCGAATTGCGGCTGCGCATCTTCGAGCGGGATGTCGTAAACGCCTGCGTCGACGACTACGGAAAGCAGGTACTGACTCATCTCGGTTTCCCTTCTTCGGTGGCTGCCGATCGGCTGCCTCTACACACTCCACGAACCGGCACTACCGGATACGACAACCCTCGACGAAGATTCTCGCTTTATCCACCGAATCGCTGCTCGAAGGTGTCGAGCATGGCCTCGACCTGGCGATAGGTCCCGGAGCTGTACGCGCCGATACTGCGCTCGGCGGACAGGGCGTCACGCATCGCGTCGAGGTAGCGCCGCTGCACGATAAGCGATTGCGCAATCGAGTCGGGCTTGGTTTCGGTGTCCTGGCGACTGCCGGTGACAAGGCGCGGGAGTATTCGTTCTCTCATCGAGCCGACCACTGCCGGATCGAGTCGCTCACCGTCGACGGTCTGCTCGTCCAAGGGTCCGAGAGTGTCGATCGCCGACTCCCCCACTCGCCGCAGCAGCGCAGACATGGAATCGCGCTTCTCTTCTGCACTTTCGGGCGAGAAGTTCATTCTGGAAATCAACAGCGGCAGCGTGAGTCCGAACAGCACAAGGGTGATGAGTGCGACGAGAAACGATGCGGGACGACGGTATTCTTCCGTTGTTATGCGATGGCACGCGCGTTGAGCAGTCGCCGCGAATGCTCGTGTGCCTGAGCGGCAAGGAATGTCTCACGTGCACGATCGGCAGCACTTTCTGCGGCCAGGTATTCGTGTAGGCGCGCCTTGGCTTCGTACCACGCAGCACGGTCCGCTGGGTTTGCGTCGCTCGCAGGCCGACTGATCGAGAGGGCGGTCATTTCGATCAAAACGTTCATGTCGGGTCCAGTCTCACGAGGTGGTTGCCAATCAACCATCGCAATTCCGGGGCCGATCCCGCATCCGTACTTACACGTATCCATCTACCTATCTGTATGGATGAAGGTTCGACGGGCCTGGGTGGCCTGACGCGGATCAGCCCGCAAAGTTGGGGCACAGATTCGTCGTCGATGCGCTGAGGAACAGCACACCCGACTCGAACTGGTACGTCTGCTCGAGTGCGCTGATTTCGTCGAGGATCGAGCCACCGGCGGTGAGATCGGCGCAGACCGCGTGGCCGGCAGCGATGTTCTCCTCCGCGGTCAGGCCCGGCAAGGTCGCACCGTTGATGCTGATCTCCTCGAGGAACGACGCTTCGGAGGCGTAGTCGGAAGCGGAGGCCGTACCTGCGCCGAGTGCGCCAGCGCCGAGGCCGGCGATCGTCACGCTGAAGACGGCTGCGATGGCGCGGTTGCGGATTCGGTTGGTGATCATCTCTGACTTCTCTTTTCGTTCGAGGTGTGGTTGTGGTCTGTGCGCCGTTTCCGGCCTGAGGACAACAATCCAGGATTTCCGGTGCTCGAAATACCCACAGAGGGTTACCGTCTGGCCTCCCCCGGGGGTGGCGGTTTTACACCCTGTAGCGACATTCGGCGATTAATCCAGTGGCCTTTCAAGCCATTGGCTGGCTAGCATCGCGCGGTGGTCGAAGCACGGACGACAGCGGGAACGGTGCGCGGACGCGTCGAAGCGGGCGTGGCGGTATTCCGTGGGATTCCGTTCGCCGAACCGCCCGTCGGCGCCTTGCGCTTCGCTGCTCCGTCGCCACGGGGTTCTTGGCACGGTGTCCGAGATACGTTGGTGTTCGGTCCTTCTCCGCCGCAAACGGGCGAGCCGGTAGTCGGTGACGACTGGCTCACCCTCAACGTATGGTCTCCCGATCCGGGCCGTGCTGCAGGACTGCCGGTCATGGTGTGGATCTATGGCGGGGCCTACACGATCGGTGCATCGAGCCTGCCCGAGTACGACGGCGCTCGTCTCGCGCGCGACGGCGTCGTACTCGTCACGTTCAACTACCGCGTCGGCATCGAAGGTTTCGCGCACATCGACGGTGCGGTAGCCAACAGAGGACTGCTCGATCAGATCGCCGCGCTGGAATGGGTGCACGACAACATCCGTGCGTTCGGCGGCGACCCTGCCAAGGTCACCGTGTTCGGTGAATCAGCCGGTGGAGGTTCGGTCGCTGCGCTATTTGCCATGCCGCGCGCGGTCGGCCTGTTTCGCCGAGCCATCGCACAAAGCGTCCAGGGCACGTTCTTCACAACCGAGCTGGCGCGCGACATCGCCGGAGCCTGCGCCGCCGAGCTCGGGCTGTCCGCCACCGTCACCGATCTATCGGACGTCGACCCCGAGCTGCTGACCGCCGCGGCCGACGAGGTCATGGCGAATATGCCTGCGCACGTTGATAAGTGGGGTCGGGCAGCGCATCGAGCGATCTTGTTTGCGCCCGTCGTCGACGGCGACACGTTGCCCTGCACGCCATGGCAAGCGCGGCACGACGTCGAACTCCTCGTCGGCCACACCCGTGACGAACACAAGCTCTTCACGGCAATCGACCCACCCACCGAGGAGCAGATCGCCAGCGCCGCAGCTGTTTTCGCACCGGGACCCTATCCCCCGGCCGAACCCACCCAGCTGTACGAATGGATTCTCGGGGACTATCTGTTCCGCATACCGTCGCTGCATCTCGCCGAACGGGCAGCCAAGGCGCACTTCTACGAGCTGACCTGGTCGGGCGTTATGGGTGCCTGTCACGGTCTCGATGTGCCGCTCGTCTTCGGCAACCTGACGAGCGGGGAGCCAGCGACTCTGATCGACGACCTTGTCGCAGCCGAAGCCGTATCCGCACAGATGCGCACGTCCTGGATCGCGTTCGCCACCAACGGCGATCCAGGCTGGCCGACCTTCGACACCGGGCTGGTGCAGCTGTTCGACACCGAGCCTGAGGTCGTGCCCTACCCCGAGGTGGCATCGCGAAAGATCTGGCAGGACTACAGCTTTGCGCCGCTCGAGCTGAGGGTGTGACGAACCTCGAAAGCGGGTACTACCGGCTGACCGAACTAGGAAGGGTGCCGATCGCTACCAAAGGAATGCTTCTACGACCGATGATGATCGGCTTCTTCGCACTGTCGGCCGTGTATGTCGGCGGCTGCAGCGATGTCGAGGAGGCGGTGAACAAAGGTGGCGACACTCCATGCAGCGACTACCTCGAGGACGACGCCGACGATCGACGAGTCACCGTCACAAAGTTCTTGAAGGAGGACGGGAACGGCAATGAGCCGGCAGGCACTGCAGTCGATGCGGCGATCATCGCCATCGATCTCCTCTGCTCGGCGCAGCAGAACGCGGACACCCCGATCAAGGACGCCGATCTCGCTGGAATCCTCACGCCGAAATAGACATCAGTTGTCGCCCTTCTTCTCCTTCGGCTCCTTCTCCCTGTCCTGCCCATTGCCGTTGCCCTCTTTGCCGTTGTCGTCGTTGTCCTTGCGGCTCCTGGGCGTTTGCCCATCCGTCGGCGCTTCAGGCTGTCGCTCGGGCGCCGAGACGGTCGATCCCACAGTGATCGGCGGCGCGAGCGGTGTCGACTGTTGCGTCGACGGCAGAATCTGCGGCGACGGTTCTTCCGCGGAATTGCCTGCAAGCGCTACAGCCAGCACGATTGCAGCTAGAAGCACGCCAGCACCTGCAGCGATCCAGACAGGCCGGGGGCCCGAACGACCCACCGGCACGACCCCGGCGGTCGTGGTCGGCGGAACGATCTGTTGCACGGGCAGCATCGCGGTCGGACGTGAATTCGTGCGTGGCAAGAACGCAAGTCGTTGTGCGACTTCCGCGGCACTGGGGCGATCCGCGGGGTTGTCCGACGTCATAGCCGTCAGCAGAGCCGTCAACTCCGGTCCAAGGTGGGTTGGAATCGGCGGCCGACGATCGAGCCGCGCGAGGGCAGCTTCGATTCCCACGCCCGGATACACACATTGTCCGGTCGTGCTTTCGATCAGAACCAATGCCAGCGAATAGACATCCGACGGCGTGCCGACTCGACGGCCCAAAGCCTGTTCAGGACTGACGTAGTTCGCAGTTCCGACGGTGAGACCCAGCGTCGTCAAGCGCGCGCTGTCCACAAGACGCGCAATGCCGAAATCGGTCAACTTGGGCGACCGCGGCAACCCGGGGGCCACCGGTTCGTCGAGCAGAATATTTCCTGGCTTGATATCGCGGTGCACCACGCCGCGTGAGTGGACGTAGGCCAGCGTGTCGGCAATCGACGCCCCGAGTCGAGCGGTCTCGACTGTCGGCAGCGGCCCCTCGGCGATACGCGCCGAAAGGGTCGGACCGGTGATCAGCTCCATCACCAGGAACGGCACGTGATCGTGGGTCGACCGGTCGATGGTGTCTGCGTCGAACAGAGTGACCAAGCCTGCGTGCCGCAGACTGGCCAACGTTTTGGCTTCGGCCTCGATCCGTTGCCTGTCTGCGGCGTCGGCCGCGTCGAACCGAAATATCTTGATCGCCACCGGTCGCGACAGCAGTTTGTCCTCGCCCCGGTAGACGTCAGCCATGCCGCCGCGGCCGATCAGCTCACCGAGTTGGTAACGGCCGACCAGTATCGACCCCGGGGACACATTGCTCACATCTCGATACTCCAGCACCCGGCGCTCACTGTCCGCGACGGGTGCCGCCAGAGCCCGGCCGACTGTGCCGCGCTCGCTACCGGTCGTTTTCTCCGAGCCGGTGAATATGAACTAGATTCGTCGACCCGACCGTGTTGGGCGGCGAACCGGCGACGATGACGACGGTGTCGCCACGCTCGAAACGGCCGAGTTCCAGCAGTGCTCGGTCGACCTGTTCGACCATGTCGTCTGTCGACTCGACTGGATCGACGAGGAACGTCTCTGTCCCCCAGGTCAGCGACAGTTGTCGCTGCACGTCGGCGCGGGGAGTGAACGCGAGCAACGGTAGATCGGTATGCAATCGCGCCAACCGCAGGACCGTATCTCCCGACTGCGTGAACGCGACGATAGCGGCCGCGTCCAAACGCTCGGCGACGTCCAACGCGGCGGAGACGATAACGCCCGGCCTCGTCCGCGGTGCCAGCGTGAGCGGTGGCGCAGATGTCGAACGGCCTTCGACAGCTGTGATGATGCGATCCATCGTCGACACGGTGTCGAAAACGTACTTGCCGACAGATGTCTCGCCGGACAACATCACCGCGTCGGCACCGTCTAGGACAGCGTTGGCGACGTCGGAGGCCTCGGCGCGCGTCGGGCGAGCGTTCTCGATCATCGAGTCGAGCATCTGGGTTGCGACGATGACCGGCTTCGCGCTTTCGCGGGCCAGCTGAATCGCATCCTTCTGCACAAAGCGGAACCTGCTCGAGCGGGACCTCGACGCCGAGATCGCCACGCGCCACCATGACCGCATCGAACGCCGCGACGATCTCCTTCAGATGGTCGACCGCCTCCGGCTTCTCCAGCTTGGCGATGACGGGCACGCGCCGACCGATTTTGTCCATGACGCGATGCACCGGCTCGATGTCGTGCGGAGACCGGACGAACGAGAGTGCGACGAAGTCGACTCCGAGTTCGAGGGCGAACTCCAGATCGGCGATGTCCTTGGCGGACAACGCAGGAACCGACACGTTCACACCGGGCAGCGAGAGCCCCTTGTTGTCGGAAACCGGACCGCCGACGACAACGCGGCAGACCACATCCGGACCTTCGATTGCGATGACGTCCAACGCAATTCGTCCATCATCGATAAGGAATCGATCGCCGGCTTTGGCGTCGTCTGCCAGTTCGGAGTACGTCGTCGACACCCGATCGTGGGTGCCGATACATGGTTCGACGGTTATACGGACTTCTTCGCCGACGTTCCAGATCGTCGAGCCCTCGGCGAACCGGCCGAGCCTGATCTTCGGACCCTGCAGGTCCGCCATGATCCCGATCGTGCGACCGGTGTCATCGGCAGCCTTCCGCACGCGATCGAAATTCGCTGCGTGGTCGGCATGTTCACCGTGGCTGAAGTTGAGGCGCGCCACGTCCATGCCGCAGTTGGCCAGTTCCTTGATTCGCTCTTCGCTCGCCGTTGCCGGGCCGAGTGTGCAAACGATTCGCGTTCTACGCAACGTCTGAGTCATCACGCAACCCCGCCATCGGAAGTCTGGGCCGGCGCCGCGTGCACGTCGTCGATTCGGTACTTACTTGCAGCCGCAACGGCTTTGTCGGTGTCGAGGGCTGCCAGCACGGCAACGGTGATCGACTGGGCATCGATGTTGAAGACGCGACGAGCGGCATTTTCTGGTGTCGGAGAAGCCGAAACCGTCTGCGCCGAGCGTTGTGTACTCGCCTGGCACCCACTGCCGGATCTGGTCGGGCACAGCGCGTTCCCAATCCGAGGCGGCGACGAACGGTCCCTGCGCTTCCGACAGCACCTTGGTGAGGTACGGCGCCTCGTAGCCTGCGCCCGGATCCCGCAGCTTGTTCTTCTCGGCACGAACTCCGTCGCGACGCAGTTCGTTCCATGACGTCACGGACCAGACGTCCGCGCTGACTCCCCACTCGTCGGCGAGCAGTTCCTGCGCACGAAGGCCGTCCGGCACGGTGACCCCCGAAACCAGGATCTGCGCCTTGGGTCCGTCGGTCGTCGACTTCTTGTAGAAGTAGATACCTTTCAACAGTCCTTCGACGTCGAGGTCGTCCGGCTCGGCAGGCTGTCGGTAGGGCTCGTTGTAGACGGTGATGTAGTAGAAGATGTTCTCGCCGCCGAAGCCGTCCACACCGGGTGTGCCGCCGTACATACGACGCAGACCGTCCTTGACGATATGCGCGATCTCGAAGGAGAACGCCGGATCGTAAGCTACGACAGCAGGATTCGTCGACGCCAGGAGCATCGAGTGCCCGTCTGCATGCTGCAGACCCTCACCGGTGAGCGTGGTTCGTCCCGCGGTGGCGCCGAGGACGAATCCGCGCGCCATCTGATCCGCGGCTGCCCACAGTCCGTCACCGGTGCGCTGGAAGCCGAACATCGAATAGAAGATATAGAGCGGAATCATCGGCTCGCCCTGCGTGGCGTAGCTGGTGCCGACGGCGGTGAACGACGCGGTCGAGCCGGCCTCGTTGATGCCCTCGTGCAGGATCTGTCCGATCGCGGATTCCTTGTAGGACAACATTTGTTCTGCGTCGACAGAGGTGTAGAGCTGGCCGTTGCGGTTGTAGATCTTGAGCGTCGGGAACCACGAGTCCATGCCGAACGTGCGCGCCTCGTCGGGAATGATCGGCACGATTCGCTTGCCGATCTCCTTGTCCCGCAACAGCTCTTTGAGGATTCGGACGACGGCCATCGTCGTCGCGACTTCCTGTTTGCCGGATCCCTTGCGGACCGACTTGTAGACCTCGTCGCCCGGAAGAGTCAAAGGCTTTGCAGCCGTGCGCCGTTCGGGCAGGAAGCCTCCGAGCTCGCGACGTCGGTCGAGCATGTACTTGATCTCGGGCGCATCGTTGCCTGGGTGGAAGTACGGCGGTAGATACGGATCGCGTTCGAGATCGGCGTCTGAGATCGGAATCCGTTGCAGGTCACGGAAATCCTTCAGATCCTGCAGCGTCAGCTCTTTCATCTGGTGGGTCGCGTTACGGCCCTCGAAGCTCTTGCCGAGTGTGTAGCCCTTGATCGTCTTGGCGAGGATGACCGTCGGCTGACCCTTGTGGGCCGCGGCGGACGCGTAGGCGGCATACAGCTTGCGGTAGTCGTGCCCACCACGCTTCAGATTCCAGATGCCTTGATCGCTCAAATCGGCGACGAGTTCCTTGGTTCGCGGATCGCGACCGAAGAAGTTGTCGCGCACGTAACTGCCGTCGTTGGCCTTGTAGGTCTGGAAGTCGCCGTCCGGTGTCGTGTTCATCAGATTGACGAGGGCGCCGTCCGGATCCGCACGCAGCAGCGCGTCCCACTCACGACCCCACACGACCTTGATGACATTCCAGCCGGCGCCACGGAAGAACGACTCGAGTTCCTGGATGATCTTGCCGTTGCCGCGGACGGGTCCGTCGAGCCGCTGCAGGTTGCAGTTGACGACGAAGGTGAGGTTGTCGAGGCCTTCGGTCGCAGCGACGTGGGCCAACCCGCGGGACTCTGGCTCGTCCATCTCGCCGTCGCCAAGGAACGCCCAGACGTGCTGGTCGGTCGTGTCCTTGATGCCGCGGTCGTTCAAATAGTGGTTGAAGCGGGCCTGGTAGATGGCGTTCATCGGACCGAGGCCCATGGACACCGTCGGAAATTCCCAAAATTCGGGCATCAGCCGTGGGTGCGGGTAGGACGGCATGCCGCCACCCGAGGTTGCGTGCGAGTGCTCCTGGCGAAAACCGTCCATACGTTCCGCGGGGAATGCGGCCTTCGAGGAACGCGCGCGCATAGATGCCGGGTGATGCGTGGCCCTGGATGAAGATCTGGTCGCCGCCGCCGGGGTGATCCTTGCCTCGGAAGAAGTGGTTGAAACCAACCTCGTACAGCGACGACGAGGATGCGTAGGTCGAAATATGTCCGCCGACGCCGACGCCGGGGCGCTGTGCGCGGTGCACCATCACGGCTGCATTCCAGCGGATCCAGGCGCGGAACCTGCGCTCCACATCCTCGTCGCCGGGGAAGGCGGGCTCGCTCTCGGTGGGGATGGTGTTGACGTAGTCGGTCGATGTCAGCGCAGGAATCGAGACGCGATTCTCTCCTGCCCGCTCCAGCAGACGGAGCATCAGGTAGCGCGCGCGCTCGGAGCCGGATTGTCGAAGGAGGTTGTCGAGCGACTCCAGCCACTCGTCGGTTTCCTCCGGGTCGAGGTCGGTCAGGTAGGACGCGACACCTTCTCGGCTCAGCTGGGTGACATCGATCGACATGGTGCTCCTCATCCGCGCGGTGGTGGGCGCGTTTCGATGCTCGTCCGCCCGATCGTGGGTGGACGAGCGTTGGAAGTACTACTTACGGCTGCATCGATCGAACTGCGCTGATCGGCCAACCGACGATCTTCTTCGGACGCGGCGTTGCGTACGTACGGACCTTGGAGGTCGAAAGATGCATCGAGACAAGGGATTCAGCTAACGTGACCGCGGCACTGATACCGTCGATAACAGGTACTCCGCACCGCTGCTGAATCCGCTCGTCGAGGCCGGCCATTCCGCCGCACCCGAGACAGACCACTTCGGCGCGATCGTCGCGTACTGCCTTCTCGGCCTCGACGACGATTGCTTCGACCGCTTGTTCGGGATCTTCCTCCAACGCCAATACCGAGACATCACTGGCACGTACCGACGCACACCTAGTGTACAGGCCTGCGAGGGTGAGCCTGTCTTCGATCATGGGGACCGTGCGATCCAAAGTTGTTACTACTGAGTAGCTTCGGCCGATCAGCATCGCGATCATCGCCGCCGCTTCGGTGATATCGACGACCGGGACGTCGACGAGTTCCTGCAGCCCTTCCCGCCCGTGCTCGCCGAATCCGGCCTGGATGACTGCGTCGAACGGCTCGGTGTAAGTGCTGACAACTTCCATCACCGCGACCGCGGCAAGATCGCTCTCGAAGTTGCCCTCCACCGACTCGGCGCCGAATCGTGGTGTCAGCGCTACGATTTCGGTTCCAGGCGCAGCGGCCAACTGGGCCTGCCTGCCGATCGATGCAGTCATGGATTCGGTCGTATTGACTTTCACGACAAGGATTTTCATGGATTCTCTCCGAATGTTTCAGGATTGACTGTTGCAGCCGTTGCTATTTCGGCTCAGTGAACGCTTTCGACGGCGATCGATTCACCGGAGACGTCGTCGAACGTCACCGTACGGTCGGCGAGGGCGAAGTAGATCACCGCGCCGAGACCCGCACCGATGAACCAGGCGAAGGCCGCCAGCGAGGAGAGCACGGGCGCGAACGCGATAGCCAGCGAAGACAGTGCAGCGGGAAGGAACGCCGCGAGCGCGCGTGGGTTGATGCCGTGCCGGTAGTAGTACGCGCCCGAGGGTGCATCCGTGTACAACTCGGGAACGTTGATCTTGGCCTTTCTGATGAGCCAGTAGTCGGCGATGATGATGCCGAACAGCGGACCGAGCAGCGCGCCGAGGCCACCGAGGAAGTAGTTGATCACGGCCGGGCTGTTGTACAGGTTCCACGGCAGGATGACGAGGCCGATGACAGCGCTGACCAGCCCAGCGCGAGCAAAGTTGAGCTTCTGCGGGAAGAGATTGGTGAGTGCGTAGATCGGCGCGACGAAGTTTGCCATGAGATTGACCGCGACGGTCAGGATAATCAGCGCCAGGGAGGCGATGACCAACAGAGGCGTGTTGGGAATTGCGTTGACGACGTCGGCAGGGCTGGCGACGATCTCGCCGTTGATCTTGTACTGCCCACCGGCCATCACGACGACGATGGCACCGAAGAACAATACGTTGATCGGGATGCCCCAGAAGTTTCCGTGGAAGATCGATTTACGGGTCTTGCAGGCACGGGTGAAGTCGCAGAAGTTGAGGACGAACGTCGCGTAGATGGAAACCCACAGTGCCGCCGGCAAAGATTTCCCGCCACATGACGCCACCGGTGAGATGGTCGGCTGTGGACCAGGCGATCGTGCCGCCGGCCTCGACAAGGACCCAGATGGCCAGCGCAGCCAAGGTCACCAGGATGATCGGCCCGGCGAAGGCCTCGTACTTGCGAATCATGTCCATGCCGTGCTGGACCACGTAGGTCTGGAGAAGCCACAGGGCGCCGAAGGTGATCCACCCGAGTGTCGACAGCCCGAGGATCGAATTCTGATCCATGCTCTCGAGCCCTGGAAAGATTGCGATCAGCAAGACGCGCAGCACCAGCGAGGCGAGGAACGTTTGGATTCCGAACCAGACGATGGCAACACCGCCACGGATGAGGGACGCCAACTGCGCGCCTCGAACGCCGAACGCGATACGAGCCATCACCGGGAACGGAATGCCGGTCTTGTGCCCCAAGTACCCGGAGATGGTCAGCAGTACGAAGAGGAGCGCGGATCCGATGCCGAGTGCGAGCAGGATCTGCCAGCCACCGAGACCGAGAGCGAAGAGGCCTAGCGCGAACCCGTAGTTGCCGAGGCTGTGCACATCGTTCGCCCAGAGCGTGAAGATGTTGTAGCCACTCCACCGCCTGCCCTCGACCTTGGTCGGTGCCAGATCGGCGTTGTAGAGCCGGGTGCTGAGCGTGAGCGGTTCGGGAGACACAGCTGACTTCTGGAGTACCGGGATCACGGGTTGGTTGGAGATCTCGGGCTGCTTCGGTGCGCGGGGTCGGTCGATGAGCATCGGATATCGAGTCCTTGCGTGACGCGGCGATGCGTCGCGTTTGATATTCCGTATTGTGGAATTTTAATTCCGTTTGTTAAGACTTAGTGTGACCCAGCTAACAAGGAGGGGTCAAGGGTTCGGAGAGGTATATACGATTTACGCCGTACCGCGGGTCAACAAACGTCCGCGAGGCGCCTCGTCGATGTCGATCCGAGTGCCTGCGAGCCACGTGCTGCGGACCACACCAGCCAGGGGCAGTCCGTCGTACGCGCTGATGGGATTCTTGTGCTGCAGTCGACTCGCGTCGACGACAAAGGCCTCGTCGGGTGCGAATACTGCGAAATCGGCGGCGTATCCGAGGGCGATCTGACCCTTGGTGGTGAAATCGACCTGCTTGGCGGGGTTCTCGGCCATCCACGCGACGACCTCGAGGAGGCTGTGCCCGCGGCGCCGTGCCTCGGTCCAGATGGCAGGCAGACCGAGCTGCAGCGACGCGATACCGCCCCACGCGACACCGAAGTCGCCGATGTCGAAGCGTTTCAACTCCTCCGTGCACGGCGAATGGTCGGACACGATGCAGTCGATAACGCCGTCGGCAAGCCCCTGCCAGAGCAGCTCGCGATTCGACGCTTCCCTGATCGGCGGACAACACTTGAATTGTGTTGCCCCCGCGCGTATTCCCTCGGCGACGAACGACAGGTAGTGCGGACAGGTTTCGACTGTGAGCCGAACTCCGTCGTTGCGTGCGGACGCGATCATCGGCAGCGCATCCGAACTCGACAGATGCAGAATGTGGACCCTGCAATTGGTCCAGCGAGCTAGCTCGATCACCTCTGCGATCGCGAGGTTCTCGGCACCACGCGGGCGCGAGGCGAGGAAGTCGGAATAGCGCTCACCGTTCGGTGACGGCGCGCGGTCGATACTGTGCGCATCTTCGGCGTGCACGATCATCAGCGCACCGAAGGACGCGACCTCGCGCAGCGCGATCTCCAATTCCTGCGCGTCGAGCGGCGGAAACTCGTCGACGCCGGAATGCAGCAGGAAGCACTTGAAGCCGAATACACCCGCGTCGTGCAGTGCCCGCAACTCGGAGACGTTGCCAGGTATCGCGCCACCCCAGAACCCGACGTCGACGTAGGCCTGATCCGCAGCGACCTTCTGTTTGATCTCCAAAGCGGAGACGTCGACGGTGGCGGGAATGCTGTTGAGGGGCATGTCGACGATCGTCGTGACGCCACCAGCAGCCGCGGCGCGCGTCGCGCTCGCGAAACCCTCCCACTCGGTGCGGCCAGGCTCGTTGACGTGCACGTGCGTGTCGACGAGGCCGGGCATCAGCACTTCGTCGTCGCCGAGCTGAATCGTCTCCTTGGCTTCGAGTACCGAATCGAGTGGCTCGATCGCGACGATCCGGCCGTCCCGAATGCCTATGCAACGAGCGACTTCTCCGGCTCCGGTGATGACGCGCGGCGCACGGAAGATGAGGTCGAGCGGCTCGCTCATCGCCCGACCGCCTCGGCGTCGCCCGGCTGCGCATCGAGCCACCGCTGGTAGGCCTGGGTAGCGGATTCGGCATCGAGTTCACCGAAGAGACGAAGCCGGGACAGGCCGCCGTCCGGGTAGACGTCGAGTCGCAGATGTGTTGCGGCGGTATCACCTTCGACCAGGAACCGATGCCGGGTGTCGGGTTGAACCGCGGTGCGGGGCAGGAGGTCGAACCAGGCGGCAGCGTCGGCGAGGTCGGACTTGCGAGTATCGATCGCGCTCAACGACACCCAGCCCGGCGCATTGCCGACGTAGTAGCTTGTGTCGATCTCGACGTAGCGTGCCGAGCCTGCCGCGGCGAGTGCGAAGACGGCGAAATCGTTGCCGCCGTTACGCCGGCGCGAGTTCTCCCAGCCTTCCCCCATGTTGCGTGCGCGCCCGGGCATGATGATGTTCGCGGGCGATGCGTAGAAAGCATCCGAACAATCGGTGAGGTGACCACCGTTCTCGGCGGCAAGCAGATCGATTGTGCCGCTGAGGAATCGGGGATCTGCCACGACCTCGCCATGCACACGCAGGCGGGCAACGCCACCGTCGGGGTAGATGGAGAGGCGGACGTGCGTCCAGCAGTGGCGGTCGGTGACGGCGTACTCGTTGGCGGTGTGGCCTTCGGCGGGCGACTTCTCGACGATCGTGTGCCATTGCACATTCTCGAGTTCGTCGATAGACGGATAGCCGTCGATCGAGGCGGCCTCTACCGACACGAAGGGCGGGTAGTTGCCTTTGAAGTAGGCAGTGTCGACGACGACGCCATGAACGATGCCTGCGGCACCGAGTCGAACGATTGCCCAGTCGTGCCCTTCGTCGCGGCGGCGCCGCGTCTCCCACCCGTCGTACACCTTGCCTTTGTGGCCGAACTCGTTCGGATCGAAGAAGGGCGCCTCGGGCCGAATCAGGTTCTCCCGCTGGGCGAAGAGTTCGTCGTTGGCGGCCGAGACGCTGCCGCCGAGGGCACGCGAGGCAAGGTCGGGTAGAGAAGTGAATTGGTTGGTCATGATGCGGCTCCTTGTCGCGTGGTGATGCTCGGTTGGCGTGTGTTCTTCGACGATGCGGGGACCCAGTTCGCGAAGCAGCGCAGCCGCGTTCGCGATCGAGGTCTCCGGGTCCGGCTCCAGCTCGGAAAGCGGGTAGGCGCGGATGATTCCGGCGGCGAGTAGTGCCTCGGCGGTCAGCAGGCTGCGCCCTGCGACTGCCAGTACGGGTATGCCGCGCCTGCGCGCAGCCGTGGCAACTCCAGCCGGTGCCTTGCCGTGCAGAGTCTGCTCGTCCAAGCAGCCTTCACCAGTGATCACGAGGTCGGCGTCGGCGAGGTAGGACTCGAAGTCGACGAGTTCGAGAACGAGTTCGATGCCTGGATGGGCAACGGCGTCGAGCACAGCGAACAGCGCGAAGCCGGTACCACCGGCGGCGCCGGCGCCAGGAGTGCCTACATCGTCGGTGCCGACGGCGGCGGTGACGACCTGTGCCCATTGGGCCATGGCAGCCTCGAGTACGAGCAGATCGCTGCTCGTCGCGCCCTTCTGCGGGCCGTACACGGCCGTCGCGCCGTGCGAGCCGAGCAGTGGGTTGTCGACGTCGCATGCAACTCGAAACCTACTGTCACGCAACGCCGGATGGAGGTCGGTGAGGTCGAGGCGAACCGCTCGCAGCAATTGGCCACCGCCCCGACCGACGTCTTTGCCATCGGCGTCGACGACTCTCGCTCCGAGAGCTTGCAGCAAACCAGCTCCGCCGTCCGTCGACGCGCTTCCTCCGATTCCGACGACGATGTCTTTCGCACCGTGGTCGAGCGCATGCGCGATCACCGTGCCGAGGCCGAAGGTGCTGGCGCCCAACGGGTCCGGAATCCTGCCAGGAAGATTGGCCAGTCCGACCGACGACGCGAGTTCCACAACCGCACGCTCGCCGTGCACTGCGTAGTTCGCAACGAGCGGCCGACCGGTTGGACCGGTGGTCGATACGCCCACCGGAGTCCACCCGTTGGCGACGGCGGCAGCCACCGTTCCGTCGCCGCCGTCGGCAATCGGGAGTTGCACTGTGGTCCAACCGCATCCGGCATCGGCAATACCCGCGGCGAGCGCGTCGGCGACCTCTGCTGCGGTCAGCGACCCTTTGAACTTGTCCGGAGCGATCAGCACCTGCATGGCTAGTCCAGCATCATCAGTGCGGTCGGCGCATCGGACCAGCTGGCCGCGATGTCCTCGAACTCGGAAACGTTGTCCAACTCGGTGCCCATCGCGATGTTGGTGACCTTTTCGAGGATGACCTCGACGACAACGGGGACCCGGTGCTCGGTGGCCAGTTCCCGCGCACGATGTAGAGCACCTGCGATTTCGGCAGGGTCGCTGACGCGGATTGCTTTGCAGCCCATGCCTTCCGCAACTCGGACGTGGTCGACGCCGTAGCCCTTGGCCGGGGTCATCGAATCGTCGGCGTTGATGTTGTCGAAGCCGAGCTGCACGCAGAAGTCCATGTCGAAGGCTCGTTGGGCTTGACGGATCAGGCCGAGATAGGAGTTGTTCACGACCACGTGGACGTAGGGCAGATTGAACTGCGCGCCGACGGCAAGCTCCTCGATCATGAACTGGAAGTCGTAATCACCTGACAGACCAACGACATTGGCGGTCGGATCCGCGGTCAGCACGCCGAGTGCCGCCGGAATCGTCCACCCGAGGGGCCCAGCCTGACCTGGATTGATCCAGTTGCGGGCCTTGTAGACGTGCAGGAACTGACCGCCGGCGATCTGCGAAAGACCGATGGTGCTGACGTAGCGGGTGTCCCGGCCGAAGGCGCGGTTCATCTCCTCGTACACACGCTGCGGCTTCACGGGGATGTTGTCGTAGTGCGTCTTGCGCTGCATCGTTCGCTTGCGCTCGGCACATTCGGCAACCCAGTCAGTGTAATCGGGGAGAGTCCCCGCGGCATTCCGTTCCTTGGCGACCTCGATCATCTGCAGCATCGCGAGTTTGGCGTCGGACACGATGCCGTAGTCGGGTGCGAAGATGCGGCCGATCTGTGTCGGTTCGATGTCGACATGAACAAACTTGCGGCCCTTGCAGTAGGTGTCCAGGCCACCGGTATGCCGGTTGGCCCAACGGTTTCCGATGCCGATGACGAAATCGGACGCGAGCATGGACGCGTTGCCGTAGCGGGTCGAGGTCTGCAATCCGACCATGCCGGCGGCAAGGCGGTGATCGTCGGGAATGATGCCCCACCCCATCAGCGTCGGAACAACCGGAACGTTGAGCAGTTCGGCCAACTCGACGAGCTCATCCTCACCGCCCGCATTGTTGATGCCACCGCCGGCGACGATCAGCGGCCGCGCCGACGCGGTCAGCATGTCCAGCGCCTTGGCGGCCTGCCTGCGAGACGCGGCAGGCTTGTACACCGGCAGCGGTTCGTAGGTGTCCGGGTCGAAGTCGATCTCGGCCAGTTGGACGTCGATCGGCAGGTCGATCAGCACCGGACCCGGCCGACCCGAACGCATCAGATGGAAGGCCTGTTGGAAGGCTCCCGGCACTTGAGCGGGCTCGAGGACGGTCATGGCCATCTTGGTCACGGGCTTGGCGATCGACGAGATGTCGACGGCCTGGAAGTCTTCCTTGTGCAGCCGCGCGACGGGCGCCTGGCCGGTGATCGCGAGGATCGGAATCGAGTCGGCCATAGCGGAGTAGAGGCCGGTGATCATGTCGGTACCAGCAGGCCCCGAGGTGCCGATGCAGATTCCGATGTTGCCCGACTTGGCGCGTGTGTATCCCTCGGCCATGTGTGACGCGCCCTCGACGTGGCGGGCGAGCACGTGCTTGATGCCGCCGTGCGAGCGCATCGCCGAGTAGAAGGGGTTGATGGCCGCGCCGGGCAAACCGAACGCTTGCGTGGCTCCTTCGAGCTCCAGAATCTTCACGGCCGCGTCCGCGGCCCGCATTCGAGGCATGACAAATCTCCGTCTATCGATGTGTGTATCTATCGGAAGTTGAGTACGAGAAAGGAATTCAGCTGGTGCGACCGGAAAGTCGCTCGACTCCGCGGAAGAGACCGGAATGGTCGAGTCCGCCGTCGCCGTTCGCACGAGCAGAAGCCATAAGCTGAGCGAGGATGGCACCGAGTGGTACGACGACCCCGGCTTCGCGGGCCGCTGCGGTCACGATGCCGAGGTCCTTGTGGTGCAGGTCGATTCGGAATCCTGGGTCGAAGTTGCGGTCGAGCATCTTCTGCGCCTTCTGATTCAGCACGGCTGAGCCGGCGAGGCCGCCGCCCAGCACCTCGACGGCGGCGGCGGTGTCGACGCCGTACGCCTCGAGGAACACGATCGCCTCGGCAAGCACTTGGATGTTGGCCGCAACGATCAGCTGGTTGGCCGCTTTGACGGTCTGGCCGGACCCGCTCGGGCCGACATGGACGATCGTCTTGCCGACAGCGTCGAGCACGGGCTTGGCCCGCTCGAAATCTTCTGCTGCGCCGCCGACCATGATGGAGAGCGCCGCGTTGATGGCGCCGGGCTCACCACCTGACACGGGGGCGTCGATGAGCGCGAACCCGCGTTCGGTCGCCTGCGTGGCGAGGCGCGCGGTGACATCGGGTCGAATACTCGAGAAGTCGATGATCAGGGTGCCGGGCTTCGCGTTGTCGAATACGCCGTCTTCGCCGACGAGTACCTCTTCGACATCGGGAGAGTCTGGGACCATGATCGCGACCACGTCTGCCTCGGCGACGGCGTCCGCGATCGAATCTGCCGCGCTACCGCCGGCTTTCACCAGTGGCTCGAAGCGGTCCGGCGTGCGGTTGTATCCCGCGACGCGGTGGCCCGCATTTGCGAGGTTGACGGCCATGGGGCTGCCCATGATGCCGAGACCGATGAATGCGATTGTGCTCATTGCGAATTGCTCCTAACTGGAAAGATCTGGGAAACCGACTGCGTCAAGCCGTGAAGGCCGGCAGCCAGTCGAAGGTGTCGGGACGGGTGGCTTTGTATTCGAGGCTGATCGAGCCGTCGTATCCGTTGGCTGCCAACTGCTTCAGGTAGCGCCGCAGATCGAGGTCACCGGTGCCGGGCTCGCCGCGACCAGGTGCGTCGGCGATCTGGACGTGGCCGATGCGGGCTGCGTAGGTGTCGAGTGCCCCACCGACATCGTCTCCGTTGACCTGCAGGTGGTACAGGTCGGCGAGCAGGCGAAGATTCGTTACGCCGGAACGGCTTTCGACCGATTCGATGACTGCGACGACGTCTCTCGCAAGTTTGAGCGGATACGCCGGTGCGCCACTCACAGGTTCGACGAGGACGACGCCGCCGATGCGCTCGGCTGCCCGGGCCGCTTCCGCGAGGTTCTCGGCCGCGATCTCGTCCTGCTCGGCCCGTTCGATGCCTTCGATGCGGTTGCCGTAGAGCGCGTTGAAACCCTTTGTGCCCAGACGCTTTCCGATCCCGACCGTGATGTCGATGTTGTCGCGAAATTCACTGACCGCTGCGGGATTCGAGAGCAGTCCGCGGTCACCTGCGGGCATGTCTCCTGCGGCGAAGTTCAGGCCGGTCAGCGCAACACCGGCATCGTCGATCGCGCGAACGAAGGCGTCGACGTCGCGATCCGCCGGCACCGCGGTGTCGAACGGCCACCAGAACTCGACCGAATCGAAGCCGGCGTCGCGCGCCGCCTGAGGGCGCTCCAGCAGCGGCAGGTCCGTCAGCAGGATCGAGCAGTTGACGGTGTAGGCGAAATGGTTCATGTCGTTGCGCGTCCTTCGTGGTCTGTTTGCGGATTCTGCGGTCGGATTGCGTTGCAGTTCAGTCTTGTTCGGGAAGCCCGCGATACTTGCGCCACCCGCCGTGCTCGGTGATCTCGGTGAGTTGCTCCGGGATCGACTCGAGATAGCCGGGCCGTAGACCGACTGCCAGGACAGACCTGCCGTCGTCCAAGGCGATGACGGTGAGTTCGAGCTCGGCAGGCTCGTCGGGCAGGAAGTCGGTACGGATGTTGTCCATGGGCACGTCGTACAGCTCGCCCTCGATTGCTGCGCCGCCGTCTTCGCTCAGCAGGAGGGCCGGAAACTCGTCGCGGACGGAGAAAAACCGGTAGATCGGAGCCGTTCGTGCTGCACCGACGAATTTGTGCTGCGCCACGTTGTGATGCAGGTTCCCGCCTCGCATTGCGCCGCCGTTGCAGAACAACTCCGCCATGTCAGCACTCCCTTGGGTTGACTTCCGTATTGTGGAAGTATTATTTCGTTTGGTGATATTAGTGAACCGCTTCGGGCCCTGTTTGTCAAGAGTGGTATACCGCCCGAGCAGAGAATGGAAACGGGCGCCGACCCTGTGGTCGGCGCCCGTGGCTCATCGAAAGGTGCTGCTAGACAGTCACATTAGGTTGGCCGACAGCGACGTCCAGTTCGACGGCAACCTTCAACAGCGCTTGCCGGAGCCGCTTGGTCTTACTGTCCAGAACCTCACCGACCATCTCCTGCGTCACTGGCCAAGGAGTGTCGGGGATCACATCGTGGTCGGTCACCAGGGCCACACACGTATAACTGATCCCGAGTTCGGCGGCGAGCGCTGCTTCCGGATACGGCGTCTGGCTCACCAGATCCCAGCCCTGGGCCGCGTACCACCTCGACTCTGCGCGAGTCGAATACCGCGGCCCGCGTATCGCCACCAGCGTCCCGCCGTCGTTGACGATCCAGTTGTTGCGCCTGAGTATCTCGACGACCGCTCTGCGACCTGCAGCCGGGAACGGGTCGCCGAAGCTGAGGTGCACATCTTTGTCGTCGAAGAAGGTGTCGTCGGTGCGTCCGGTCCTGTCGACGAGCTGATCCGGTACGACGATCGAGCCGACGCCGACCGCAGGCCGAAGCGAGCCAGAGGGTGTCGGTGCGAGAATCGTCCGAATGCCGAGACTGTGCAGAGCCCAGATGTTGGCCCGCGCATTGATGCGGTGCGGTGGGATGTTGCGGTGCCGACCTGTTCGGGTCAGATATGCGATGCGATGGCCGTTCGAATTGCCGACGACGATCGTGTCGGAGCACGGTCCGTACGGAGTATCGATCGCGATCTCTTCGACGTCGTCGAGCAATCCGTAGTAACCCCAGGTGCCGAGAACGGCGACGCGTACATGTGTCTCAGGCATTGCGGACCGCCATTTCTGCGTCTACGGGATTGCTCTTCTTCGTCAATTCGACTGGTGCCGAGTCGATCTCACGACTCGGATGCGGATGTGCAGCTACGTCGTCCGGATCGTCGGGAACGAATCCACGGTCGAGCACTGCGTGCATCTTCTCGGTATCGAGCATGCCGGACCATTTCGCGACGACGAAGGTCGCGAGGCAGTTCCCGAGCAGGTTGGTGAAGACGCGCATCGAGTCCATCAACCGGTCTGCGCCGAGCAGGAGCGCTACCGCTGCGACCGGGAAGGCACCGATCGCGGCCGCTGTAGCCGATAGGGCGACGAACGCCGACCCGGGCACGCCAGCCATGCCCTTGGAGCTCAGGATCAGAATGCCCATGATCGTAAGTTGTTCTCCGATACCGAGTTCGACGCCAACCGCTTGAGCGAGGAACATCATCGCAAGCGAGAGGTAGATGGCAGCGCCGTCGAGGTTGAACGAATATCCGGTCGGTACGACAAGTCCGACGACCGCTCGATCGCAGCCGGCGTTGTCGAGCTTCTTGATGATTCGCGGCATGACCGCCTCGGACGATCCGGTGCCGAGCGCAAGCATAAATTCTTCGCGGCAGTACTTGACGAACTTCCACGCGTTCACGCCGGTAAGCAGTTTGACCACGATGGAGAGCACGACGATGAAGACCAGTGCCGCTCCGTAACAGGCGAGAATGAGAATTCCGAACGACTTGAGCGAGCCGGCCCCGTAGTTGCCGACCGTGAACGCCATCGCTCCGAATGCGCCGAGCGGCGCGAGATACATGATGTAGCCGACAATACGGAAGATCACGTGCAGCGCCTGGTCGATGACATCCATCAACAGTGGCGGCGCGGATTCTCCGAAGGACGCCAGCGCTACGCCGAACAGCACCGCGAACAACAGCACCTGGAGCAGGCTGTTCTGGGCGAATGCGTCGAACACGCTGGTCGGGATGATGTTCATGACGAACTCGACGCCGCCGGGAAGGTGACCGCCCTGTGTCTTCGCGTCGAGCTCGCTCGTGTCGAGCGTCGAGGGATCGATGTTCAAGCCACGTCCTGGATGGACGAGGTTGCCGACCAGCAGCCCGAGCCCAAGAGCGCACGTTGTGGCGGTCATGAACCACAGCATGGCCTTTCCGCCGATCTGGCCGAGCGCCTTCATGCTGCCCACCTTGGCGATCCCAGTGACGATCACCAGGAAGATCAGCGGCGCGACGAGCATCTTGATCAATTTGATGAAGCCCTCGCCGAGAGGTTTGAAGTGATCGGCGAGGCCGGGCGCGAGGATGCCGGTGGCGATACCGGCCGCTATGCCGATCAGGACTTGTACGAACAGACTTTTGTACCAGCGCTTCGGACGCGCTGCGGCTTCTACTTTGCTCACGGAGTACCTCTCCATCGACGAACTTCCACTCTGGCTAACTTCCATAATGTGGAATATTAATTCCATTATTGATATAGTGGTCTGCATCACACGCGGGTGTCAACCCCTAGACAGTGTTGGCCAGCGATTGCGGAATCTGGATATCGTCATACGATTGAGTAATTCCGCTAGTCGGAAGTTAAAAGCCACTACGGGCTGGAAAGGACTATCCGATGGCAGCCATACCCAGCCAGGGCGGCAGCGTCCAATCTGTCGACCGCGCGTTCGACATTCTGGAAATCATGGCGGCGGCGGGAGGATCGATCGCGCTGAGCGAACTTGCCGAGACCGCGGGTCTGCCGCTGCCGACGATCCACCGGCTGACCCGATCGCTCGTCGCACGTGGCTACGTTCGGCAGCTACCGTCGCGCAAGTATGCGCTGGGGCCCAAGCTCATTCGTCTGGGAGAGAGCGCAACTCAGCTGATCGGCGCCTGGTCGCGTCCACATCTTGCCGACCTCGTCCGAGCGACAGGGGAAACGGCGAACATGGCCGTCATCGACGGCACCGCTGCCGTCTACGTGGCGCAGGTGCCGTCGGAGCACTCGATGCGGATGTTCACCGAGGTCGGCAGACGGGTGTACACACATTGCACCGGCGTCGGAAAAGCACTGCTCGCACAACTCCCCGACGATGCAGTGCGAAGCATCGTCGCGCGGGCGGGAATGCCCCGACAGACCCCCAATACCCTGACCGATCCCGATGCCCTGATCACCGACCTCAACGTCATCCGACAGCGCGGTTATGCAATCGACGAAGGCGAACAGGAGGTCGGCGTCCGGTGCTTCTCCGTTCCCGTTCCCAACTCCCCCTCGCCGACGGCGATCTCCGTATCGGGACCGGCGGCTCGTGTGACGCTGGAATCGGCGGACCACATCGTCCCTCTGCTCAAGCGTGTCGCGAAGGAGCTCTCCACCGAGTTCGACAACAACGCCGCACTCTGAGCCGAGGCTAGGAGTTGTTGGCCTGCAGAAACTTTCCGGCGTGGATCGTGGTGCCGAAGCCTTCGGCGAAGGTGCCGTTCTCGTAGAGGACGTGGCCGGCGACGATGGTGGCCGCGACAGCCTTGTCGTTGCGATTGACCATACGATCGACTCCTGCGACACCAGGCATCGGCGCTTCGGCGTACTCGCCGCTGGAGCCATCGAATCCGGACGGGTCGATGATTGCGATGTCGGCGCGGCTGCCGATCCTCAGGCGTCCGGCATCGAGGCCGTACCAGTCGGCGAGCTCACTCGTCAGTCGGCGCACCGCTGCCTCGACCGGCATGAACGCGCGGGCATGGACTCGTTCGAGCATTCGGACACCGAAGTTGTAAAACGCCATATTGCGCAGGTGCGCACCGGAATCGGCGAACCCGACCTGCACGACATCGGATTGTTGCAGCTGGTCGAGAACGTCGTCGCGGTCGTTGGCGATCGTGGTGCGCCAACGCAGGGCCTTGCCGTGCTCGACGGCCAAGTCCAGCAACGCATCTGCGGGTTCGATGCCACGTTCGTCGGCGATCGCACCGAAGGACCTACCGACGACCGTCGCGTCGGGGCAGGCGACGATCTCGGCGTCGTAGAGATCGCGGTGCCACACTTTGAACCCATTCGCCGTCATTTCCTTGCGGAACGTGCGACGGTAGGATTCGTCGGCAAGCAACTTTCCGCGCTTCATGACGTCGCGAATGTTCAAAGCAGCAGCGCCCGAACCGAATTCCTCGAACACCACGACGTCGATGCCATCTGCGTACACCTCGAACGGGACCGGAAGATGTTGCCACCGGAAGCCGTCACCACCGATCTTGTTGACGAGCTTGGCAGCCGCGATCGCCGCTCGGACAACGGTGCGGTCGGCCTTGACGTCGGCGGCGCTGATGATCGTCGTCTTCAACGGTCGACGCTTACGGCCCATGCTCTGCGCGAAGTAGCGCGCCATCTCCGACCGCTTTGCCAGATTCGGGGTGCTCTGGTGGATGCGACCGCGGGCCCGCAGCACGTCGTTGAGAGCGCCGAATTCTTTCCAACTCGCAAACGTGGACGGCAACAGCCTTGCGGGCCAACGGGTTCCCTCCAGCTTGGAAAACGAACTGCGGATGGTCGACAAGCCGACGAACCCAGCGTCCAACGCTTCGGTCAGCATGGCTTTCATCCTGGCCAGTTCGGCATCGCTTGGCGTCACGCTCGGGTCCGTTGCCCGGTCGAGGCCGAGCACAGTGGCTCGGATGTCGGAGTGTCCGATGAAGCCCGCGACGTTGAGGCCGAGCGGGCGCTGGTTGATCGCGTCGACATATGATGCGGGACCCGACCAGGTCTTGTGTTCTTTGACCGCGGAATGCACTGCGTCCCATGGCAATGCCTCGACCCGAGCGAACATGTCCGCACAGTCGTCGGCGTCGGCGTAGACGGTCGACAGCGAGCAGTTGCCCAGCACGATCGAGGTGACGCCGTGGCGCACGCTCTCCCCCAGTCCGGGTGAACCGAGGACTTCCGCGTCGTAGTGGGTGTGCACGTCGAGCATCCCCGGTATCACCCACTTACCGCTCGCATCGATCTCACGATCGGCGCTACCTGGCTCGATCGCACCGATGGTCGTGACCTTCCCGTCTCGCACGCCGACGTCGGCCAGGACGGGCGCCGAACCGGAACCGTCGTAGACGGAGCCATTGCGGATCACGAGCGAGTAGTGCGACATCAGCAGCCTTCGATCTTCGATACTCGACAGTATTGAGATTTGGATACTGTCGAGTATCCTGACTCCCGTGACGGCCGTCAACCCCCGAATCCGTACCCCTCGCCTGGAGGTACGCGAGCGAATCCTGGCCGCCGCGACGTCGGAATTCGCTCGAAAAGGGTTCGCAGGCACCACGATCGACGCCATCGCAGATACCGCTGGATTCACCAAGGGCGCCGTCTACTCCAACTTCGGGTCCAAAGACGACCTGTTCTTCGCACTGTTGGACGAGCAGATCGCGCACCGACTGGAGGTCGTCGCAGCACTTGCCGGCGATACAGTCGCCCGCACTTCGATGCGCGAGGCGGGCAACCTGCTGATGCAGGAAGTACTCGCCAACCGCGATTGGCAACTGCTGTTCACCGAATACTGGCTTCGCGCAATGCGCGACTCGCAGGTGCGCGAGAAGTTCGTCGAACATCGCCGGGCGGTGCGTGCCCTGATCGAGCGCACGGTCGACCAACTCGACCTCCATCCAGGCCTCGACTCGGAAGCAGCCGCAGTCTTGATGCTCGCCCTCAACAACGGTCTGGCGATCGAAGAATTCACCGACCCCGGAACGGTTCCGCACGACTTGTTCGGCACCGTTCTGCAGGCGCTCGCTGCGCCCGACAGTCAGGTCTGATCAGGAATCCTCGCCGATCCTGCCTGCGACGTCGACCGCGATCTCGATCGCGCGTTCCGCGAGTGGGGAGTGCGTGCGATTCGCCTGCCACAGCAGAAAGATCTCGCGTGGCGGGAGTGCTGGCTTCAGTGTGTGGACGCACAGCGACGCATCGGACCCTAGTTCGGCGCCGTGGACGGCGAGTTTCGGCAGGATCGCCGAACCCATGCCTGCGCGCACCATCGACAGCACTGTTTCGTTGCCCGCGGTGCGGCACACGACCTGTGGCCGAACACCGCGCCTGGCGAGAGCCTGTTCCATTCGCGCCTGGTCGCAGATCGGCGGATGCGCGACCATCGGTAGACCGTCGAGTTGAGCAGTATGCACCGGACCGTCCGGGAACGAACCGCGCCTAGCGACCAGCACATACGGATCATCGAGCAACTTGCGATGTTCGACATCGCCGTCGACGCGACCGTCGAAGAACATCAAGTCGAGATCGCGAACCTGCGGACGATCGGTCTCCTCCTCGAAAAGCCTTATGTCGCAGCCGGGATGTGAGTCCCTGAGTGCGCGAATCACGAGTGGCAAGATCACGTTCGACACACTCTGGAAGGTCCCGATATCAACTCTGCCGTCGCCGGCCTTGAACCGGTCAACGGCAGCCGTCATCGCCTGAGCCTTGGCAAGCAGATCGCGCCCATGTGCCAGCACGACAACCCCGAGTGGGGTGATCCGCACCGGTTTTGGTCCGCCCGGCCGATCGAATACTGCACCGCCGACGCCTTTTTCCAGCGCCGCTATCTGCTGGCTCACCGTCGACTGGGTGTACCCGAGCCGCAAGGCTGCACGCCCGAACGAGCCCTCGTCCGCCACGGCTGCCATCGTGATCAGGTGTCGTAGCTCGATGTCGGACATGACCCGACCCTAGTCGGTTCATCGCCGATAGCGATGAATTTGATCGGACACTATCGCTTTTCGTAATGTTCTTCTGGATCTAGCTTTGGCTCTATGACCAATGTCGTTACGCCTGGCGAGAACCAGACCCAGCCCACAGCGAGTAGGTTGCAGTCCGGACTCTGGTTGCCGATCTTCGACGAACTCGCCGACCCGAGAGTGGTTGCGCGCCTGGCTGCCGATGCGGAAGAAGCCGGCTGGGATGGTGTATTCGTGTGGGACCACCTGCGCTGGCGAGCGCCGGTCCAACAGGTCGCCGACCCGTGGATCACGTTGGCCGCGATCGCAACTGCCACCGAACGCATTCGATTCGGTCCGATGGTCACACCCCTTGCTCGCCGCAGGCCCGCGAAGGTCGCGAGGGAAACCGCGACGCTCGACCTACTCAGCGGCGGACGCTTCACACTCGGTGTCGGTCTCGGCAGCAATCGCTTCGGCGAGGAGTGGTCTGCCACCGGTGAGGAACTCGACGATCGGCGGAGAGGACAGATGCTCGACGAGTCACTCGAGATTCTTGGCGCCGCATGGTCCGGTGAGCCCGTGCACCATCGAGGACAGCACTACACCGTCGACGGAATCACGTTCCTGCCCAGACCAATTCAACACCCCGGCGTCCCTGTGTGGGCAGCGGGATTTCCCGGCAACGCCAAACCGCTGCGCCGCGCCGCCCGACACGACGGCTTCTTTCCGGTCAACCTCGAAGACCATGACCAGCTCGCCGAGATCGTCGCGACCATCACCGGTCTCCGACAGGGACAAGCGACCGCCTTCGACATCGTGGTCGGTCTGGCTGCCGACATCGACCCCGCGCCGTACGCCAAAGCGGGCGCCACCTGGTGGCTGACGGACTTCGACCCGGAAGCAGTGTCGCTGGATCAGGTTCGAGGCGTGCTGCGCGACGGTCCGGTCGACTGCGAGTAGGTAGCGTAACTTCGATGGCGGACCTATTCGACTACGACGCGGAATTGCACCTGCACAACCAACACTTCCGCGCTGCTGCCCGCGTCAGCTCTGGGGACCGCGTGCTCGACATCGGCTACGGCACAGGGCAATCGGCTCGCGATGCCGCGCGCGCCGTCGGTGCCGGGAGTGTACTCGGCGTCGACGTCTCCGCACCGATGCTCGAACAGGCTCGGCGAATCAGCGACGACCAAGGCCTGACCAACGTCACGTTTGTGTTGGCAGACGCCCAGGCACATCGGTTTACGCCGTCGGAGTTCGACCTCTGCATCAGCAGGTTCGGCACCATGTTCTTCGCGGACCCGATTGCCGCGTTCACCAATATCGGGCTGGCTCTGCGGCCTGGGGCGCATTTGGTGCTGCTGGTCTGGCAGGAGCGCGAACACAACGAATGGGCAACCGCCTTCCGGAGGACCCTCACCGACACGAACCCGGCACCCAGCGGCCCCGATGCGTTCTCCCTCGCCGATCCGGTTGTCACGGAACAGATCCTGACAGCGGCCGGCTTTATCGACGTCGATTTCACCGACGTGCACGAGCCCGTCTACTACGGCCCGGACACCGCCGCCGCATACGACGCTGTGCTCCGTCTGCTGAAGTTCGAAGACCAGCTCGCCGAACTCGACGACGCGGAGGCAGACCGAGTACGCAGCCGGCTGTGGGCCACGCTCGACGCGCACAACACCGATCGCGGGGTGTGTTTCGATTCGCGGGCCTGGATCGTCACCGCTCGACGAGCCGGTTGATACGTCGGAGCGTCGGTTCCAGCCCGACTGAGGTTTAGGCTTCGCGCATGGTTGAGCCGTTTGCGCGCGATGAGTCGACCGGGGATTCGATAGCTCACGCACTGCGTGAGGAGATCCTCAGTGGACGATTGGCTGCAGGAGAGCGCTTGGTCGAGGAAGCTATCGCCAAGCAGTTCGGGGTGTCGCGTGTTCCCGTCCGTGAGGCGCTGGCCCGACTCCAGTCGGAAGGCTTTGTCAGCATCGTTCGATACCGCGGTGCGACGGTGTCGGAGACCCTTGCCCAGGACAGCCGCGAGTTGTTGCAGATCCGCCGGGGTCTGGAGATCCTTGCTGCGCAGCTGGCCGCGCAGAACCGGGGCGGGTCCGCAGCCGACGAACTTGCGGCGATCTCGGCGGGCAGCCCGCACCTGGAGACCGCGCCATTTCACGAACTGGTTGCCACAGCGTCCGGGAACCGGCAACTCGTCGAGATGTTGACACAGGTGAGTCGTCGAGTGCAGTGGGGCTTCGGCCATAACCCGGAGGCCTCGGTGAACGATCACCGTGTACTCGCGACGGCGATCGTGAACGGATCGGTCGTTGCGGCCGGATACCTGATGGATGAGCACCTGCAGCGCGACGAGCGCTACTTCGCAGAGACCTTTGCGCAGCCCCGCGACGCCTGACGGCATCAGGCTCGCGTTGATTGTATTACAATATATAGCGTGATTTGCACGATGTTAACACATACTCGCAGTTGAGTAATCTCGGGGAAACAGTTTTCGTATACAAAATACGAAGCAGATCCCAAGCTGGACCCGACCCGAGATCTGCTCACCGACACAGCCCGTGCCGGCGCCGTTCCCGCACTCGGAGCCACTGCGATGTCACACACGATCCCCATGCCGTCCCCATCGACCAACACCGTCACAACCGAGACCATCGACGCCGCCGCGTCGCCCGGCTTGACCGCCGCCTTGGACCGCATCGGCTTCGGCCGCGTGCAGGCCGCGCTGATCCTGCTGCTGATGGCAGGATTGTTCTTCGATTCCCTCGAGCAGAACTCGACCGGAGCGATGGGCACGCTGCTCAAGGAATCGTTCGGCATCGACAACTCCCAGCTGACGATGATCAACACCGCCACTGTCATCGGCGGACTCGTCGGTCGCCTCATCGGTGGCTACATCGCCGATCGCTGGGGGCGTCGCACCGCGCTGAGCCTGAACCTGCTCGTCTACACCTTGGGCGGGCTGATCAGTGCGGCAGCGGTCAACTACGAGACACTGCTCGCGAGCAGATTCATCGTCGGCATCGGACTAGGCGGCGAGTTCACAGTCGGCTTGGCAATCCTTGCCGAGATCGTCGCCACCCGACACCGCGGCTCCCTTCTCGCGACACTCAATATTTCCTCGGGCGGCATCGGAAACATTGCATCGTTCGGCTTCTTCTGGCTTGTACTCGGACCGTTCAACGACGTACTCGGCGGCAACGACACCGCTTGGCGATGGACCTACGTTCTCCTCGCCGTCCCCGCCGTGCTCGTCGTCTTCTTCCGCCGCTACCTGCCCGAGTCGCCGCGCTTCCTGCTCTCCAAGGGCCGTGTCGAGGACGCCAACAAGAGCCTTACCCGATTGGCGTCAGGAACCATCAGCGGCCTTCGCAAACCCGGCCCGACACAGCAATTCGTCACTGCCGCAGACATTCCCATCGAGACCAAGAGCAGCTACATCGAGGTTTTCAAAGGCGAGAACCTGCGTCGCACCGTTGCGATCGGCGCAGCATCGTGGATGTCCTTCGGCGCCCAGGTCACCCTGCTGTTCCTGATGCCGATCCTGCTGGTGTCGCGTGGCTACTCACTGTCGGATTCGCTCGTCTTCACCATGATCATGAACGTGGGGTCGTTGTTGGGAGCATGCGCGGCGTCGTACCTGGCAGGCAAAGCACCCCGGCGTCTCACCGTGAGTGTCGCCGCAGTTCTCGGCTGTATCTCCGCCATCCTCTTCGCGTCCTTCGCCAACACGACAGCGCTGATTCTGATTCTCGGCATGACCTTTCAGTTCTTCACCATGATGCTCAACACGATGCTGTCGGTGTGGTCGCCCGAACTGTTCCCAACTTCTGTGCGGGCCATGGGCGCCTCGGTCGTCAATGGCATCGGCAACGTCGCAGGCGCTGTCATGCCCTTCGCCGCCCTGTTCTTCTTCGACCGTGCAGGCGTTGCAGGTGTGTTCCTGATGATCGCCGTCATGTACGCGCTCCTCGTCGTCGCCGCCCGCTTCGGACCCGAGACCTTCGGAAAGACACTCGAAGCGGTCACCGAAAAGCCCGTCCCAGCCACCTCCTGATCACCTCCACCAGCAAGGACACCATGACCATGTCGAAGCTCACCATCTCCGCCACCGCACACGGACAGAACTACCTACCGCAGTACTACGCCGACCACCTCGGACTCTTCGCCGAACGCGGTCTCCACGTCGAAGCAACCGCTCGCGACCCATGGACCGGCGTACTCGACGACCTCGACAGCGGCGTCGCAGACGTCGCACTCGGCGGCCTGTGGGTACCGGCGATGTACTGGAACACACCCCGCGAACTCACCGTGTTCGCCCAGGTCAACCACCAATTCCCGAAGGCATTGGTGACTCGCACACCTCGGCCGGACTTCACGTGGTCGGATCTCGTCGGGCGCACTGTGCTTGCCCCCGGCATCGGGGGAAGCGCGCCGTACGCCTTTACCGCCGGATTGATCCGCGAGGCAGACGTGGACCCGGCGTCCATCACATTCTTACGGGATCTGTCGACGCCGATGTTCGTCGAACTCTTCGAGGCCGGCCTCGGTGATGCGATAGTTCTGGACCTGACCACCGCAGAAGCATTGCAGGCCAGGGGAACTGGATTCATTGCCGACGACTACACGCAGTCGGGCGGCATCGGACCCAACAGCGTTTACTACTGCCGTAGCGATCGGTTCCATGAGTTGTCCGACGGGATCGTGGATTTCGTTGCAGCACTGCAGGAATCGATGACGCTGCTCGGGTCTGTCACCGTCGCCGAGGTGGAGGGAGTCCTCGTCGATCACTGGCCTACGATGCCGTTGCCGGTACTGGCTGCATCCTGCAGGCGAATGCTGGAGTCACAAACCTGGGACACCGTGCGGATCGATGCAGACGCCTCGGACCGCTGGATGCGAATTCTGCACGAAGAGAAAATGATTCGGACCGCACCGTCGTTCGCCGAGTTGGTCGACAGCAGCATCGTCGACCGGATCAGCACTACCCGCGTCCCGGCATGACCCTGATCCTGCGCCACTCCGACATCACTCCCCTGTTGGATCGCAACGAAGTCCGCCACGCCGTCGAAGCAGCATTCGCCGGCTTGGCGGGCGGGGAATTCAGCAATCCGGCGCCTGGACGTCTCACGTTGCCCACCAATGGATCTGCGCTACCGATGGCCGCCTGCACCAACGACCGCGTCGCGGTGAAGCTGCTCTGCGACATACCGTCGAACCGCGATCGAGCACTCCCGACCCAACGTTCGACGATCCTCGTCACCAGTGCCACCACCGGTGCGTGCGTGGCCATCCTCGACGGTCGGGCGGTCACGGCAATCCGAACGGCGGCAGCGTCGGCCGTCGCCACCGCCCACCTCGCCCGACCTACCGCATCGACACTCGGCCTGATCGGAGCAGGCAACCTGGCGATAGAACACGCTCACGCCGTTGCGGCCGTGCGGGACATCCAACGAATCATCATCTGGTCGCGTACCACCGCGACGATCGACGCGTTCCGCTCCGCCACCGAATGCCTTGGCATACCCGTCCATTCGGCGCCGAGTGTCGAGGCAGTCATGGACGCAGCCGACATCGTCTGCACCGTCACACCGTCCGAGGAGCCCATCGTGTGCGGCAAGTGTCTGCGCCAAGGGCAGCACATCAACGCTGTCGGCGCACCACCGCGACCTGACCATCGCGAGATCGACTCGGTAGGCATGGCCAGAGCACGCATCATCGTCGACAGCCACACGACCACGATGTCGAAATCAGGCGCCGTCCTCATTGCCATCGCCGACGGATTCATCACCGAAGAGGACGCCCGCACTGAACTCGGTCACGTCATCAACGGCACCGCACCGGGCCGCACAACCGACGACGACATCACGATCTTCGAATCGGTCGGTATCGGCCTACAGGACCTTGTCACCGCCAAGCTCGTCATCGACCACGCCACGCGTCTCGGAGCGGGGACGACCGTCGATCTGACTGCATGATTAGCAGCGGCTCGCCTAGGTGATGGTGACGCCACCGTCGACGGCGATGGTCTGGCCAGTTACGTAACCACCCGCGTCGGATGCCAACCAGACGAGCGTTGCGGCAAGTTCCTCCGGATCACCCTTGCGGCCCAGGATCATTCGCGGTGCGAGCGCATCGAGGTAGCCAGGGGCGTAGGCCGCCGTCATCTCCGAGGCGAAGAACCCCGGCGCAATCGCGTTGACCCGGATACCTTTTCGGGTCCCCCACTGCTGCGCGAGGTCACGGGTGAGTCCGACGATCGCAGCTTTGCTCGCGCTGTACGCAGCCTGCGGTAGGCCGGCGGTGGTCAATCCGAGAATGCTGGAGATGTTCACGATCGAACTTCCGGGCGCCATGACGCGACCGCAGGCCTGCGCAGCCCAGTACGAGCCGTTCAGGTTGATGTCGATGACCGACCGAAACTCTTCCGGCGTCTCGCGGGTCGACGGAACTGCGGTCCCCACGCCCGCATTGTTGACGAGAACGTCGACCTTGCCGAACTCCGCGATCGCGGCCTCGACGAGTGCCGTGCACTGGTCAGGATCGACGACATCGGTCCCGACCGACAGCACCCGGCCACCGACGCTCTTGACCAATTCCGCTGTGTCAGCGAGCTTGTCGACCCTGCGAGCGGCGAGAACGACATCGGCGCCCGCTTCGGCGACAGCCTTCGCGAATGCGACGCCGAGCCCCGAGGATGCTCCCGTCACTATTACGACGCGACCATCGAGGCGGAATTTGTCCAGTACTGACATCGTTGTCTCCATTCGGTACCTAACGGCATTTCCGATGCAACGGTAGTCACCGCTGCTCCGGTCAGACCATGGTGGCTGGCACCGCCGCGATGAGACCGCCGTCGACGAGGAGGTCTTGCCCGTTGATGTACGCCGCGTCGTCGGATGCCAAGAAGGCGACCGCAGCAGCGACATCTTCGGATGTGCCTAGCCTGCCGGCTGCGACTGTCGCGACCGCCGCAGCTTTGGCCGCATCGGAAACGTTGGCCTTGTAGGACGGCGTCTCGATGTAGCCGGGACTGATCGAGTTGACACGGATTCTGCGCGGAGCAAGTTCTGCCGCAAGGGATTGCGCGAGATTGAGAACCGCAGCCTTCGTTGCCGAGTAGAGCGACGCAGCCGGGACGCCGCGGTGGACCGCCCAGGACGAGGTGACGACGATGGCACCGTGGTCGGCAAGCAACGGAAGGGTCTTCTGGACGGTGAAGAAGACCCCCTTGAAGTTGGTCGCGACCACCCGATCGAATTCCGCGTCGGTGATGTCCGCATTCGGCAGGAAGGCGGCGATGCCCGCGTTGGCGAACACCACGTCGAGGCGTCCGTACCGGGTCCTGATCGCGTCGACAAGGGCGTCGAGGTCGGACGAATCAGCAACATCGACAGCGACGGCAGTCAGCCGGTCACCAGCGTTCAACTCTTCCACCGCCTTGTCGAGACCAGGCTTGCCACGCGCAGCGATCACCACCTGGGCACCCTCGTCGAGTAGTCGGCGGGCCGTGGCCAAACCGATGCCGCTGCTACCGCCGGTGACCAGGGCGATCTTGCCGTCGAATCGGGCTGTGGCAATCGGCATTCGGGGTTCCTCTCGGAGGTGTGGTCCTGCGAGGAGGCAACTCCGAAGGGCAAGCCACTATTCCGGGACGGCGCGTGGGGGCACCCTGACGACGTCCAGCGGAGTGAATGGCACCCTCATACCCCCGCGGGCAGGAACGGTGGAGCGAATGTGCCAGCGGTCCCACCCAGGGGTACGAATGCCGCATTGGCTCCGGCGTGTAGGCATTTATTCGGCACGGCAGGTGTTGCAGCTGTCACCGAAGCGGTGTAGGCCAGAGGAGGTGACCGTGGACCCGATACCCGTGATCGCCGACTTCTCGACGCGCGGCCTCCCGCCCGACGAGCGTGCGCGGCTGTGGGAGGAACACAACGCCTCGTCGTTGATCGGCCTCGGCTGCAGGACGCTGACCGGTGATGTGTTGGAGGCAGCGGAGCGCACCGTGCAGCTTCCGCAGTTGCGCCTTGCCCGCGTCACAGGCACACCGCACGTTGTCGACCGCACACAGGCACATATCCGGGCGAACCCGACCGACGCGATCGTCGCGTACTTCGCGTTGAAGGGCGACGCGTTTTTCTATCACGAGAGCGGCTGCGAAATGGTCCGGCCGGGGCAAGCCATCATCGGAGACGGCGACAAACCGTTTATGCGTGGGTTCTCACATGGCCTGCAGGAAGTCGTCCTCGAAATTCCCCGGAGCACGTTCGACGATACGCACTGGCACAACACTTTTCGCTCACCTCTTACTGTCGACTTCACCACCAACCCGCACGCCCGAGCCCTGCTTCGATTGATCGGCACGACGTTGCAGGACGGGACGGACAGCTCCGCCGTCGTGGAGGCGACTTCGATCGATCTGTTTCTGATGTCGCTCGGCGGTCCCCCTGCCAGCCCCTCGGCCGCGCACACCGCTGCGGCGTCGGTGTTCATAGCAGAGCACCTGCACGAACCAGACCTCACCGTTCCCAAAATCGCTGCCGCAGTGGGGATAAGCGAACGGCAGCTGTCGCGTCTGTTCGCCGCCGACGGGGTCGGTGTGGTCCGGTTCATCCTCGACCAACGCCTCGACCGCGCCCACAGCGCTGTGTTGTCGAATCCGACCGCAGCGCTGTCCAACATTGCCGCCAACTGCGGTTTCACTTCGCAGTCCTACTTCTCGAAGGTCTTCAAGGCCAGGTACGGACTCTCACCGAGCGCCCTTCGTTCGTCGCGACAACACGCTTAGACGCCCGCCGGCGCGAGGACGATGTCGAATCGGGTCTGCGACCAGGTCCGACCCACCTCACGCCCATCAGGGGTCGGAGTACTCGCAGAATGCTGCACGAAGTCCTTGACCAACGAGTCCTTCACACCGAAAACACTGTCCTTGCTCAGCAACTCGTCGCCGCGCACGAAGATGTGCGTGACCAACGTCCGCAGACCCTCCGCGGTGACCATGAAGTGCAGGTGTGACGCGCGGAAGGGCGAACGGCCAACTGCTTCGAGCAGTTTGCCGACCGGCCCGTCATGCGGAATGGGATAGGGCGTCGGCGTCAGACCCCAGAATGCGAAGCCGCCGTCCTCGTCGGAGTACAGGTGGGCACGTCCGGACACTCGGTCGTCGTCGTACTGAACGTCGTAGAAGCCGTCGTCATCGGCTTCCCACACTTCGATTCGCGCTCCCGCCACCGGCCGGCCATCGGTGTCGGTGACAGTTCCTTCGACCCAGCACGGCTCACCGGGAGCATCACCGGCGATGTCGCCTCCCGATTCGATACGTGGCGAATTCTCAGTGAAGAACGGACCGAATACAGTTGCCTCCGTGGCCCCCTGGTAAGCGGTGTTGTTGACTGAGATGCACTGCGCCGACGCTCCGAACACATCCGAAAGGAGTACGAACTCCTGACGCTTGTCGTCGGTGATATGGCCTGTAGCGGTGAGGAATTCGATGGCCGTCTGCCATTCCGCCTCCGTCAGCCGGACGTCGCGAATGAAGGCATGCAGATGTGTGGTCAAAGACTGCATGACTTGCTTGAGCCGAGGATCCGAAGCATGCTCGAACGAAGCGACAACCGTCTCGACGAGGGTGTCCTCGATTGCCCGTTGCTCCTCCGAGATTGTTGCGGCAGTTGATGTGTCGGTCATGATCGTCCCTTCTACTGTCCCGGTACGGCGCCGACGAGCGCGGCGCGAAGAAGTGCATCGAGGTTCTCGGGTGTCACGGTCCGGGGGTTGCCCGCGGGGATGTTCGGCATGATGAGGCGCACCGCTTCGGGGATATCACGCTCGGTCAGTCCGTAGTCGCGAAGCGCCCTCGGCGCATTCAAATCGGTACGAAGGGTATCGAGTCCGTCTGTAGCGCTGACACTTCCGAACGCCGAGGCGAGCCGCTGCTCGGCGTCTACAGCACACGGCGCGTTGAACGCGAGCACGTATGGGAGGACAGTCGCGTGCGTCTGCGCGTGTGGCAGGTCGAACGCTCCCCCGAGTACATGACAGATCTTGTGATGCAACCCCGAACCGGCCGACGCGAACGCCACAGCCGCGAGATACGAACCATAGAGCACCTTTTCGCGACCGGCAGGTTCGACGGGATTCGAGACGACAAGCCGGAGGCCTGACGAGAGAGCGCGAACCCCCTCTGCCGCAAGAGCCTGATTGATCGGATCCGCCCTCGGCGCCCACATCGAATCCACACAGTGCGCAAGGGCATTGAGTCCGGACGCTACCGAAAGGGCCACCGGCAGCGACAGAGTCAATTCCACGTCGTAGATAACCGAGCTCGGCAGTACGGCGTTGTCGACGCCGGTTGTCTTGCGCGACTGTTCGGTGAGGCCCCACACGTTGGTCGCCTCGGAACCGGCATACGTTGTGGGTATCGCGATGATCGGCAGGTTCGACGTCAGCGCAATGGCTTTGGCCAAACCGGTGGTGGAACCGCCGCCGACACAGACGATCAGATCGACGTCGGCCTCCGCGGCCGCCTTCCGCGCGGCTTCGGCTTTCTCGATCGGCACGTGCGGCGCGACATCGGTGTAGAAAAGGACGACGTCGATGTCGTCGATCAGGTTCGCCGCGACGTCCGCCGCTGAACCGGCCGCAATCACCATCACCCGTCGAGACCCAAGGCGAGCGACCTCGGCAGCAAGGTGTTTCGCAGCGGTGCCGGTTCCGAAAAGTACGCACTGGCCAAGGGTTTCGTGTTCGAACTGCACGGTTACGCCTGCCTGCTCAGGATGGCGGACAGTGCGTCTGCAAGCACGGCCGCCGGATCGGCAGGCAGCGAAGCCGAACGCCAACCGACGTGTTTATCGGGTCGAACCAGGACCGCACCATCTTCGTCGACGCCGCGAATTTCGGCCCAAGCGAAGTAGAGGTCTGTGCACTCGTGTCCAGGGCCGATGACGACGGTCACGATGTCGATTCCTAGCTGGCCACCGACTTTTGCTGCGGCGGTGAGCCATTCGTCTCCCGTGGTCCCGGTGAAGAGCGTGAATCGTCCGTACGGTGCCAGGTCGTGGGTCGAATATTTGCGGCTGCTGTCGCCGACCCACACGTGCGGAAGTCGGCCGCCTGGTGCCGTCGACTGCTCGTAGTACAACTCGGCGTCGCGCACAGGAACGGCTCGCGCACTCCCGTCGTCGACGACGGCGGTGGATGCATACGACTGACCCAATTCGACTCCGTGGGCATTGAATTCGTAGTTCTTCAGGTCCATCGCATCCTGGATCGCGCGACGTTTCGCAGCGCCCTCGGCGGTGTTGTCCTTGCGAGATTCGATCAAAGCGGCCATCTCTTCGGGAGTTTCGGCCTTGTCGATACCGAGGGCCTCGAAGAGCTGCCCGAATTCTCGACTGGACTTGTTCGCACGGGTGACGATCTGCGCGGCAACGGGAGCGCGTTCGACGGTGTACGTCTCGAGCAGATCGTCGCCGGCGGTTCCTCCCAACACGGCTGCGATCTTCCAGGCCAAGTTGTACGAGTCCTGTATCGACGTATTCGAGCCGAGACCGTTGCTCGGGGGATGTTTGTGTATCGCATCGCCGGCACAGAACACCCGACCGGACTGCAACCGCGTCGCATACTGCTCGTTGTTGCCCCACAACGACTTTCCAGTGATCTCGACCTCCAGATCGGGCACACCGACCAGGTTGCGGACGATCTGCGTTGCCGACTCGTCCGTCACCTCGGGTGCTGGACCGTTTATGTCGTAACCCCACACGATCAACCATTCGTCCCATGGGTGCACCATTCGAATCAGACCCGCGCCGATCCCGCCGATGTTGGATCCAGGCTGCACAACCCAGTACAACACCGAAGGCCGATGACACTCCCTGTGTCAACCTCAGGCGGCAGAAGCTGCCTGGTGTTGATCGATG
>NZ_JBIMSN010000005.1:0-2098 GCF_043944905.1 Antrihabitans spumae | reverse complement strand
CCTCATCCAGGCTGCATAGCCAGAAAATCCCCGTGTCCAACATCCGGGGTCAAGGCCCGATCTTGCCGCATCGGTTTGCCCACCGTCCCGATTCAGTTGGCTCTGGTGCCGATCGTTTGCAGTGCCTCTGCTGCGGTCATGCCACGAACTCGCGAATCCCGTCTTCTGGGTGATTTGAGAAGAGGATTGAACCAACCTCGGCGCGGGAAGATCAACCACATGCATATGATCGGCGAGCACTTTCCGCTGCCAAGCAGAGATGGGTTCGATCTAACAGTTCATCTAGAACCCGACACAGCGTGCAATGCTCACGATTTCGGAGTGCGCTACTCCCCGGCTGACCTATCCGTGTGGCAACTCGACTGGCGCTTCGTAGGTGTAGTCGTCGAGGCTTCGATGGCAGGCCGGAAAGTGGGAGACGCAGCACTCTGGACGATCGAGCACGGGGTCATGGGGAACGGTGAACACCGGGATGCTCTCGGCCGGGGCGGCGCGTTCGCAGGCGACACGCAGGATCACGTCGTGAGCGAAGCGATCATGGATGCAGTCGACACGCTGCGGGTTGAAGGCAACAGAGCGGCCGGGATGGAGGGACAAGAATTGATCGACACGTTCACAACGCCGACAATCGCGAAGTGCATCTTCCGTTAGCTCGCCTGGATTTTCGTGGTCCGTCACATGGCCGGATGATCAGGTCACCACATACCGTACGGAGACCGCCGCGCTGCGAGCTGTTCTAATCACGGTTCGGCAGCTCTGGGCTCTTTGAAGGCCATTCTCGCCTACTCATGCGAAGATGCAACGAGCCAGCATGAGGACATACGGTATGCCGCCCGACCGGCCTCGAATGGACCTCAACCACATCGGGCTAGTGGCCGTCCAGGTGACATCGTCGGTGTTCCACGCCGAGATCGGGACCACCTCGTTCAGCCAGTTGACTCGAAGCCAATCCACCCTGAGGCCGGCTTCGCAATGTGACGTAGCCGACTCGACACGAGCCTCGCGGGATACGCCTGTACCAAAGGTGTCCCAAAGCTGTTCCAGGACAAGACAAAAGCGCTCCCGAATGTAGATCGGAAGCGCTGATGCCGGTAGGGTCCGAAGTGCGAAGACGACCCCCACCTGACGCCCTTGGATGGCTGTTAATGACAATAGTTGTCGAACGCGACGCGTGCAACGTCGCCAGTTACGAGTTCGGCGCTGACGCGATACGTGCGCGTTGCCGTCCGACCACCGGGATGCGAAGAGGGTTCGACTTCGTACCCAGCCGGGACGACGCGGTTGCGTACCAGGGCGGGTGGGCCGATCACCAACTCGACAAGCCCCTTGAAGTCATTGCGGCACGAATGCTCGAGTGCGACGAGATTTCGCCGCGCAGCGATGCCCGCCATCCGCGGGCATTGGCGTCGATGATGCGCTCCGCGTACGTCGCGGAGAACTTCAGCAAACAGGGCGTTCACTACTCTCGAAGCAAACCTCGCTACGCGATTCCGGAATCGATGAAGTACGACCGACTTCTCGCGTACAAGCCGATCATTGCCGGTGTAGAGCTCGGCATCCGGCTCGGACTGATTGTCGAAAACCGAGCGAAACGTGGCTGGTCCGACCTAGGCGCAGGTGTCGAATCGATTGTCGCACTCACCGTGGATACCTACGATCTCCTGGGTGGTCTGCTCGACGCTGCCGAGGCCCCTGAATTGCTCCTGGACAACGCCCCGGTCCTATCGGTGCGGGATCGGAAGACGAAGAGACCGCTCGAAACACCAAAGTCCGCGTGGACTCTCGAAATGGAGACAGAGCTGCGGAAACTCAATGCCGTCAGAAGTCGTCAGTCCCTCACCCTCGACGGAGTCGTTCGGCCGTACGCGCACTTGGTGCGCATTTTCTGCGACGATCTCCGGCATGGCGGTAGGGCATACGCAACGGGTGTCGGCTCATGGCAGAACATGCCGAAGTCGGCGCGTTTGCGGACGCGTGTGAACGGCGAAGCCATAGTCGAGATCGACATGTCCAATCTCTACCTACGCCTAGCCTGCCGCTTTCACGGTAATTCCTTCGGAGTTGGTGTCGTACATGAAGAAAGGTGCTATGAGCTGGG
>NZ_JBIMSN010000049.1:0-23091 GCF_043944905.1 Antrihabitans spumae | reverse complement strand
GAAAACCCAATCCGAAACAGATCAAGCCGGCACGTCAGCCCGGAGAAAGATCTGGGCTAACCCGACGAGTTCTATTTACACCCCCGGTCCGAGACCGGGGGTGTATTTGCGTCCAGAGGTCGTTTCAGAAAATGGCGATTGTGCGCGCGCTCACAATGCAGGGGTGCATTGTGAATGCACTCGCTTTTACTTTCTAAAAGAGCTGTCTGCGCTGGACAATGGCGTTGTACAGAACAAGAGCGCCCGAGCAACGATGCCGCGTTCCAATGGAAGAAATTCGCCCCTTGGAGGCAAAGATGTCCGGAATTCCGATCGTAATTATCGCGTTCTTCTTCGCCGTCGTGGATTTCGCCTGGCGCAACGTGTGGCTCGTGGTGCCCGCGATGATCGCGGTCTGGCTGTTGCTGTTCGTGCCGAGCCGCACGTGGTCGAGCATGCGGGCGAGCATCGCGGCCCCGTTCCGGCGCAGGGCGAGCGCACCTCCGGTCTCGACCCCGCTGTCCGAGCAGCCTCGACGCGAGCTCGTACACAGCAAGTAGCGAAGCAAGAAGGGCAACCGGGACACCTCCGCTGCTAGCTTGGGGTTCATTCGTCGCAGCCGACATCCGGTTGCGCCGATCGGAATCCGGAGGTCGAGTGCCTGCCCACACTGGGTTACGACGGCTGTTGATCGCCATCGGAGCTGTCGTCGCGGCTGCCCTGGCTCTGGTCGCCGGATCGATCCTCGTCTCGGTTCCGGTCAGCGGCGTCAGCATGACGCCGACCCTGTCCGACGGCGACCGCATCGTCGTCGATCCGTGGTCGGATCCTGAAATCGACCGTTTCGACATCGTCGTCGCAAAGTTCTCGACCAACGGCGCGCAGGTGGTCAAGCGGGTGATCGGCCTACCCGGCGATCGCGTCAAGATCGAGAAGGTAGGAATCCGCACCGGGATCGTCTCCGTCCAACCCGGCGGTATGGGCCCATGGCAGATCGTCGACAACCCGGCGTGGAACGCACGCTGGGGTCCCACTGCGAGCAACTGCTGCACAGCGGCTGGGAAGATGACGAATGTCGTTACACCACAACTTGTTCCGGACGGAATGCTCTTCCTGATCGGAGACAATTTCGCCGCCTCCGACGACTCGCGCGGGCATGGCTGGGCACCGGTCGAGCTGGTACGCAACACTGCGGCCTGGCGGGTGTATCCGATCGGCGCCATCGGACGTATACCTGCCGGGGTCACGCTACGCCCGGCTACCTGAGCAAGGCCGTAGTCGACGAGCCGCCGAGGTACGGGTGCTAGTTTGACCGCAGCCGATCTCACGGACGCTCTCGCTCCGTCGTACGTAGCAGGAGGCGCAGGTGCTGCACCAATACAACACACTGTTGATGGAGCTGATCACAGTGCCGTTGTTCACCGGCATCATCGGCTACATCACCAACTGGACAGGCGTGTTGATGCTGTTCAAGCCGCTGACCTTCTACGGCTTCAAAGCGCCGGGACTCAAGACGCTGTTCCCGCTGCTACCCAAGAAGATCCAGGTCCTGCCGCTGATTCGATCCGACGGCAAGATCGGCTGGCAGGGCATTGTGCCGTCACGGGCGGACAAGATGGCCAGCCTCGCGGTCGACAAAGGTCTTTCCAAACTGGGCGGGGTGTCGGACTTCTATCGAACGATGGATCCGGACCAGATCGCCGCCCATTTCACGACAGTTGCCGAAGCCGAAATCCGTGGCGTCGTCGAGAAGATCATCGAGCGCGAAAATCCGACGCTGTGGCGTAACCTACCGAGTCCGATCAAAGAGGCGATCCACGCCAGGATCAAGCAACAGCTACCCGAGATCGTCGAAGCGCTGAAGGTCGAAATCGGCGAGAACATCGACGAACTCATCGACGTCAAGCTGATGGTCATCAAGCATTTCAGCCAGAACCCACAGCTGCTCAACGACCTCTTTATGATCATGGGCCGCAAGGAACTGACGTTCATGCAGAACTTCGGCTTCTATTTCGGCGTCCCCATGGGCTTCGTGCTTGTCTTCTTCCTCGAATACGTACACCGCGAGTGGTACGTCCTGCCGGTCGGCGGCATCATCATCGGCTGGGTCGTCAACTACATCGGCATCAGCATGATTTTCGAGCCCGTTTTCCCGAAGTGGTTCTGCCCGTGGCGCCAGGGTCTGCTGCTCAAGCGGCAGCCGGAGATCACCGTGCTGTACGCAGAGATGGTCGCCGAGAAGGTCATGACGCTGGAGAACATCGGCGACGAGCTGCTGCACGGACCGAGTGGTGACCGCACGATGGCACTGCTCGAACACACTTTGAAACCGGCCGCGGACAAAGCCGTCGGGCCCGCGCGCTTGATGGTCAAAGTGGCGATGGGCAGCAAAGAGTACGACCGCCTCAAGGACTCGATGAGCACCGAGGTCACGGCCTTCGCTCCGATGATCTACGAGGACGCGGCGTTCGGTCGCGAGCAGTCGTCGAATATCAAGGAATTCATCGCCAAGCAGATGGCCTTGATGGGACCCGACGACTTCGTCCAACTCCTGCGGTCTGCGATCAAACAGGACGAGTGGCTGTTGTTCGTCCACGGCGGCGTTCTCGGAGCATTCGCCGGATTCCTCCACCTGGCCATCTTCGGCGTGTAAATTCGGCGCCCGATTCTTGGGCGTCCAATTTTTTGCTGTCCAAATCGTTCGCGACTCGATTCACAAATTCTTTTCACGTCGCGACGGTGGGGTTCTACGGTTCGCGGTCGGAAGAATTGGGCGAATGCGCCCCCCGCGCCAGTGGCCCGATGGTAGCGTCATCCCCCGTCGAGCTGGGGAGAATTACCAGCTCACAACGTCGATGACCACACGAAATACATCGAGTCGGGCCAGACTGCTGTGCCGTTCCCCGGCGTCGGAAGGATCAACAAATGGAGTCATATCCGCGGGTGATCGTCGGAACGGACGGCTCTCCAGACGCCACCGCAGCCGTACGAATCGGGGCTTTCATCGCCAAACAACTGGCGGTGCCGCTCGAAGTGATCACCTCGTACGAAGACGACAGCAACGGACCCGACGACAAAGGCCACGACTGGGCCGTTCGTATCACCGACGACGCCGCGGCGCTCGCCCGCGAAATCGGCGCAACCGACGTAACCACCCGTCCTGCCAAGGGCGACGCCGACGACATTCTCATCGCCGCCTCGACAACCAACCCCGACGCGCTGATCGCGGTCGGGTCGGCCGGCCTCGCCAAGGCGACCAGCCGCTTGGTCGGAAGTACGTCGAACAAGCTCGCCCACCACAGCCTCGCCGACGTGCTCTACGCGCGCGAACCAGCGCCGAAGGTGTGGAATTTCGTTGCGCTTGCAACGGACGGTTCGGACACGGCAGTGAAGGCCGTCCGAAGGGGCCTCGCCCTCGCAGTCGGCATCGACGCAACTCCGCGCCTGGTCACGGCTGCAAAGAACGTCGCGGACGGCGAGCGCACACTGGCCGAAACGGCCGAACAGGTCCAGGGCGACGCCCCCGGTGTCGAAATCGAACGCGAGGTTTTCGAAGATCCGCAGGCAGGCAGCGCGCTGATCGCCAAAGCCTGGAAGTACGAGCTCGTTGTCATGGGCAACCGTGGCATGAGCGGCGCCTCTCGCCTGCTCGGTTCCGTCGCCAACAAGGTGACGCACGGTATCGAAACGAATCTGCTGCTGGTGAACACCACCCGCGTGTGAAGAGATCCGCCGCCCGATCGGCGGCGGAAAACCGTTCGGCCGTCGCCATAGACGAGCCGAGATCGACAGGTGCGACCTGCCTGCGCAACTACCGGGCAATCCATCCTGTCCTGCCCCGCTCGACCAATGTTTATGAGTCATTTCCAGGACGGCGCAGACCGCCGCAGTCCAAGATAAGTCCTACTGGCAATCGACCCAGCTGCACGTGTTCACAAGGGAGCGTTCGTCTTGTCCGAGATACCTAGCAACTTGTTCAATATCCCCTGGGATGCGTTGACAGACAGCAAGTTTGTGCTCGAGATCGTCAGCATCCCAATCTTCAGCGCTATCGCGGGGCTACTGACGAACTGGACCGGAGTCTTGATGCTCTTTGCGCCGGTGAAATTTACCGGCTTCTATGTCCCCGGCCTCAAAACTTTATTCAATTTCTTTCCGCGAAAAGTGCAAATTCTCCCGGTGTTCGCACCGGGAGGCATCCTCGGATTTCAAGGCTTCATACCTGCTAGAGCCGAAAAAATGGCCGCGATCTGTTGCGACAAAGCCATCCTGAAGATCGGCAATGTGAAGGACTTCTTCCAAGAACTCGATCCCGAGGCAATCGCCGAACACATCGCGGTGCTCGCAAAAGTGCAGCTGCGCGACATGGTCGACGAAGTAATGGCCACCCAGCATCCGGCGCTGTGGAAGGACTTCACACCGCAGATGCGCGAAGTGCTCTACCAGCGGGTCGACACGGAACTGCCCTCGATCACCAAGCACGCGTTCGAGTCGATCGGCGACAACGTCGACCAACTGATCGACGTCAAGTTGCTCGTCGTCGGCTACCTCCGTAAGAACCCGGGCGTCCTCAAGGACATCATCGAAGGCCTCGGTGGCCCCGAACTTCGGTTTATGGTTCGCATCGGGCTGATGGGTTTCCCACTCGGCCTTCTGCTGGCGATCTGGCTGCACTTCTACCACTACATCCCACTGATCGGGGCACTGCCGGGTTGGTTGATGGTGCTCATCGGCGCCGCAGTCATCGGTGTTCTCGTCAACATTCTGTGCATCAAGATGGTGTTCGAACCGGGCGACCCCCAGCCCCGCTACAAGTACATCTGGAAGCAGGCCAAGTTCGCCAAGCGACAGCACGAAGCCGCGGGCGACTTCGGCCACGCGATCGCCTACCAGGTGCTCACACTCCCTAACATCGCACACGAACTGCTCGAAGGCCCACGCGGCGACAAGACGCAGAAGCTGTTGCAGGCGGTCATCGGCCAGGAGATCACCCGAGTCCTCGGACCGATGAAGACCATGGTTCGAGCCGCCGTAGGCGGTAGCGAGCTGGATTCGATCCTGGAAGGTTCGCAGCGCGCAGCACTCGACTTCGCGCCGAGCGTGCTCGAAGACGTCGAGTTCGGCAAGCTCCAGGCCGAGAAGCTCGACAAATTCGCGTCGCAGAAGCTACGTGAACTCACCCCGGGTGAGTTCATGGAAATGTTGTACGCCGCAATCGAACAGGACGCGTGGCTGCTCTACGTGCACGGCGGTCTACTCGGTGTTGTTGTCGGTGCCGTCCACATCCTTATTTTTGGAGCCTGATCATGACTCACGCTGCCCCAGAAAACGACAAAGAAATAACCGAGACCGAAGCGGGCGCCACCTCGAGCGGTGGCGGCGCCGGGCTTCTCGGCGACCTGGCAAAAACCGGTGTCTCCACCAACCCGAGCGATGCATCCGGCCTGGCCAAGTTGGCAGGCAAGTCGCTGCTACGCGCGATGGGTGCACTGACCAAGGGCTCGATCGACACAGCCAACGAGATCGCGCACGAGATAAGCGCTGGCGAGCCGATCACCGAGATCGTCGATCATCGAGTCGAGCAAGTGCGTTCGGCGGCGTGGAATGCCCTCGGTATGGACGACCGTGTCAGCTCGTCCGGCAAGCGCGGTGCGACGTTCAAGGATCTGAAGCTGCAGGGTGACGCCCTCATCGACCTGTCGTGGAACGTCGCCAACCAACCGCGGGAAGAGCACCCCGCGTTCAAGCAGATCCTCGACGCCCTCGTACCGGACGAAGCACGGATCCTCCGCTTCCTTGCCGTTGCCGGTGCGCAGCCTGCGATCGACGTCCGCACGAAGACGCCGTTCAACGTCGGCTCCGAACGTCTTGCGGGCGGCATCAGCTACATCGCGGACATGGCGGGTTGTGCTTGGCCGGATCGCGATCAGCATTACCTCGCCAACCTGAATCGACTTGGCTTGGTTCGCTTCTCCGAAGAGCCGGTCGAGGACTACCGCCGCTACTCGTTGCTGTCGGCGCATCCGAGTGCCGACGAGGCCCATGACAAAGCCAAGAAGACGATCGACATCTACCGCAGCATCTACTTGTCGCTGTTCGGCAAGCAGTTCTGCGAGGCGTGCTTCACGCTCGAGGGCTACGACGCGGGCGGCTGGGTCGACAGTGCCTACGAAGACAACATCGTCGGCAAGGGCAGGCGCACCTACCAGGGTAAACACCACTAGCGACACCGCTGACAGGCACGCCCTCGACAACGTCCGATCGTTCGCACGTCGCGGAGGGTCGGACGTTGTCGTTGCGTCGTTGCAGAGCTTGGAGTCCGAGAGTTTCGAGGTGGTGAGCAGTGGTTATCGACGAACGGCCCACCAATACCTTCGTGCGACGTGTGAACGAGATGGTCGCGCTCTCGCGGCCGAGCGTATGGATCACGTCGCTGCTGCCATTCTGCCTCGGCTACGTGCTAGCGACCCGACAGTTCCTGCCACACAGTTGTACGCCGTTCACCGCGGATTGCGTGGGTGACATCCGCCCACTCGTCACGGGCGTCGTCGTGATCGGCCCTCTGTTCTGGCTCGCAACACTCGCCATCAACGACGCCTTCGATCTCCAAGGCGACCTCAACAATCCGCGTAAGGCGGGTTCGCCGCTGACGTCCGGGCGCCTGTCCCCCCGGACCGCTACCTGGGTCGCCTACGCCGCCGCGTCGGTTACCCTGCTTGTTGCCGCAACGGTCGATCTGTCCACTGCCGCACTGCTGTTCGCGCTGCTGACGCTCGGCTGGGCATACAGCGTCCCGCCGCTCCGACTGAAGTCGCGGCCGGGCTGGGATGTCGCTGTCAACGCGGTGTCGATGGGTGCACTCGCAATGTTGGCCGGCTGGAGCGTGGTTCGACCCATCGGCGAGTTTCCTTGGGTCATGGTTGTCGAGGGACTGCTTGTCGGCTGCGCCATCTACCTACCGACGACGCTTGCCGACTACGACGCCGACGTCGAAGTCGGCTACACCACCGTCGGAGTTCGCCTCGGCCATCGCCTGACCCACTACATCGGTCTTGCGATGTTCGCGGCGGCGTGTGCGATCGCCATATTTCTCAGTGCGATCGACCACGTCTTCCCGCGGCAGATGCTGCCCGTGCAGGTGCTCGCCGCACCGATCCTGCTCGGCACCTATCACGCCGTTCTCGGCAGAGCCCGCACTCAACCCGAGGTAGTGCGGGGTCTGGTCCTCCTCATGTCGATGTTCACGGCACTCAATATCGTGTTCGCCGTGATGTATGTGGGCTGGATCTAACGCGCCGTCGCGGAGACCGGCGCCGATTCACCGTGCGATGCGCCTGTCATCAACCGGGTGATCTCTGCACTGTCGACCACAGACGGCTGTCCCCACCCTGTTTCGTAGCCGTAGACCGATCGCAACGGAGTGCGGGACTCACAGCCGTTGAGGATGTCGAGATCGTCTGCGCTGATCAAACCGGGATGGGCGACGCCACACGCTTCGGACACCTTCAGCAGGTCGCGCCGCGGGGTCTTGACATAGTTCGCCGCGCGGACCGACTTCAGCGTCGGATCCAATCCTCGTGCAAGCCATTGGTTTTGAGTTGTGATGCCGGTCGGGCAGGCGTCGGTGTGGCATTTCTGCGCTTGGATGCAGCCGATGGAAAGCATGATCTCCCGACCGACGTTCACCATGTCCGCGCCGAGCGCAAAAGCAACGACCGCGTTGTCGGGCAACCCCAACTTCCCCGAGCCGATGAACGTCACGTTGTCGGTGATACCCGCCGCCGCGAATCGTCGGTAGACCTCGCTGAAGCCGACGCGGAACGGGAATGCGACCGACTCGCTGAAGATCAAAGGGGCTGCGCCCGTGCCACCCTCACCGCCGTCGACCGTGATGAAGTCGACCCCACGCTGATTCGTCGCCATCTGGGCAACGAGCTCGTCCCAGAAGTCCATGTTGCCGACAGCGGACTTGATGCCGACCGGCAAACCTGTTTCGGCAGCGATGAATTCGACCCAATCGAGCATGCTGTCGACGTCGTGGAACTCGGCGTGCCGCGACGGACTTGCACAGTCGACACCCTCCGGGATGCCACGAATTGCCGCAATCTCCGGACTGACTTTCGCCCCCGGCAACATACCGCCGAGACCTGGTTTGGCGCCCTGGCTGAGCTTGATCTCGATTGCCTTGACCGGTCCCGACGCCGCGACGTCCTTCAACTTCTCTATGTCGAAGCGGCCCTTCTCGTCTCGGCACCCGAAGTAGGCGGTGCCGATCTGCAGCGTGAGGTCGCCGCCGTTCTTGTGGTGCGGCGACAGCCCACCCTCGCCCGTGTTGTGCATACATCCCGCCGCGGCGGCACCTCGATTGATCGCCTCGATGGCGTTGGCCGACATCGAGCCGAAACTCATGGCCGAGATGTTGACTATCGAACGTGGCCGAAACGCCTTGGTCCGGTTGCGTGGACCGCCGAGCACCTTGGCTGCCGGAATCGCGTCCTCCTCGCCTGCGTGCTGACCCGTCGCAGGCGAGATGGTGGAGAACGTGCGGTGCTTGATGATGGGGTACCCCTGCGTGTACTCCATGTTGTTGTCGGTGCCGAACCCGTAGTAATTGTTCTGCAGCTTCGACGACGCATAGATCCAGCGACGCTGATTCCGGCTGAACGGCCGTTCCTCGTCGTTGCTGGTCACGATGTACTGGCGGATCTCCGGCCCGATCTCCTCGAGGAGATAGCGCATGTGACCCAGAACCGGGTAGTTGCGAAGCAGCGCATGCGGCTTCTGGATGAGGTCGTACGCGGCCAAGGCAGCGACACCGACAGCGGGCACGGCGGGCAAGACGTAACTCCACTTCATTGGCAAAAGTTAGAACACGCAGCTGGACTTGCGCGGGAAATTGCCAACCTTCGCCACAACAACAGCGGAACATCCTGTGCAACCCACCAATACGGCAAAAGTTTGGCCGATAGCGCCCATTATCGCCACTGCACCGAACCGCCGCGCCTAGGCTCGACCGAGTCCGATTCGCTTTACCACCTAGGGGAACCACCGCATGAACGTCGAGCTACTCAGTGCGTTGAGCGATCTACAGACCTACGCGAAGCCGTTGCTGGAACGGTTCAAGCCCGCACTCGAGGGCGCGAAGGAGACCGAACTCGACCCGAGCGGCTGCAGCGGCTGTCCTCTGTGCACGCTTGCTCGTGAGCGTGGCGCCGACGACGAGATGGTCAAGAAGGTAGCGACGGCAGGCCTCGCCTTGCTGCAGATGCTCGGTCAACTGCCCGACGATGGACAGCCCGCCGACAGGGCAGCGAAGGCCGACGCTTCCGGCTCCGATTCGACCGCCGACGAGGCACGCGCGCCGAGCGGTAGCGAAGCTGCGAACTGACCTACACGCCTGACGCTCCACTAGCGCCTTTGCCGAGCGGTTTCCCGCCCGCCGAGGTCACGAGTGGAGCGTCAGCTGCATTCCCCAACGTACAAGGGCGTCAGTCGTGATCAGCAGCTAACTCGAGCCAGCGCTCCTCAGCGGCGGACTTGTCTGCGACGACCTGGTTCAACTCCGCGCCGAGCTTTGCCGCCTTGTCCGGATCGTGTGCAGCGTCGGCAAGCGCGAGATGTAGCGCTCGTTCCCGATCGTCCAACTTCGCAACCTGGCGTTCCAGTTTGCTCAGTTCTTTGCGCGCGTTGCGGTAGGTCGCAGCATCGGTCGGAGCGGCACCCGTCGGCGCGACCGAGCTGCCTGCCGCTCCCGCCGCCATCGTCGCGCGGCGGCGTAGATACTCTTCGATGCCGCCGGGCAGGTTGGTGAGCTTGCCGTCACCGAACAACGCCCAGGTTGTATCGCAGACCCGTTCGATCAGGTACCGGTCGTGGCTGATCACCACCATCGTTCCCGGCCAACTGTCGAGCATGTCTTCCAACTGCTGCAGCGTGTCGATGTCGAGGTCGTTGGTCGGCTCGTCGAGGAGCAACACGTTCGGCTCGGCCATCAGAATGCGCGTGAGTTGTAGTCGGCGACGTTCGCCGCCGGACAGGTCACCGACGGGTGTGCGTTGCCGCGCGGGAGCGAAGCCCAGCCGCTCAGCCAGCTGGCCCGCCGATATCTCCTTGTCGCCCAACATCGTTCGCATCGCGACGTCCTGAACTGCTTCCAGCACCCGCATCCCGACGGGCAGGTCGTCGAGTTCCTGCCGCAGCCAGCCGATCTTGACCGTCTGGCCTTCGATTCGCTTGCCTGCCGACAGCTGTGCATCGCCGGCCAATGCGCGCAGCAGCGTCGTCTTACCCGACCCGTTGACGCCGACCAGACCGATCCGCTCCCCCGGCGCAAGTCGCCAGGTGAGGTCGGAGAGCAGTTCGCGGTGGTCGGGTGACTCGAGGCGCGCGTCCTCGAGTTCGATGACAACCCGTCCGAGCCGACGCCGCGCGAACGACGCCAACGCAACGCTGTTGCGCGGCGGTGGCACGTCGGCGATGAGCGACTCCGCGGCTTCGATCCGATAGCGGGGCTTCGAGGTTCGGGCCGGCGGGCCACGTCGGAGCCAGGCCAGTTCTTTGCGGGCAAGGTTGCGACGCCGCGCTTCGGACGCGTCGGCCTGGCGATCGCGCTCGGCTCTCGCGAAGATCCAGTCCGCGTACCCACCCTCGTAACTCTCGACCTTGCCGCCGACAACTTCCCACGTGTTCGTGGCGACGGTGTCGAGGAACCAGCGATCGTGGGTAACGACGACAAGCGCGCTGCGACGCTGCAGCAGGTGCGCGGCGAGCCACTGGACGCCTTCGACGTCGAGATGGTTGGTCGGTTCGTCGAGGACGAGCAGGTCGAGGTCCTGGACGAGCGCGGCGGCCAATGCGACGCGGCGACGTTCGCCACCCGACAGGTTGTCGACCGTGCTGTCCAGACCGAGGTCGGCAATTCCGATGCCCGACAGAATGTTTCGAATGCGGGCGTCACCGGCCCACTCGTGCTCCTCACCGCCGAGCGGTGCGGTGACGATGTCGGCGATGGTCGATCCTGGCGGCAGCACACCACGCTGCGTGACCACTGCCATACGCAAGCCGCCGATCGCGCTGACGCGACCTGAGTCGGGAGGTTCGAGGCCGGTCAAGACTTCGAGGAGCGTCGTCTTGCCGCCGCCGTTGAGCCCGACGACGCCTATGCGCTCGCCCTCGTGGACACCCATCGACACCGATTCCAACAGCGGCGTGATTCCGAACGATTTGCTGACTTGCTCGAGGTTGATCAGGTTCGGCATCAGGGCTTCCCACTTGCATCGGCGTCGACGACGCGGGCACCGGGCGCAGGCCCGGTCGCTACCCGCAGACTTCGACAGACTCCGGCACCGGCCAGCTCCGCGCTGACTTCGATTGCGGCATCGGATGTTTCACATAAAAAGGCACAGGTCGGTCCCGAGCCGGACACGATACCGGCGAGGGCGCCCGCCGTTATTCCAGCTCGGAGCGTTCGGCGTAGTTCGGGTTTGAGTGACAGGGCAGCGGCTTGCAGGTCGTTGCCGAGCAGTCCGGCAAGCTGGCGTGCATCGCCGGCTGCAAGCGATTGCATCAGCTTTTCGGCGTCCCCGATTCGCGGTGGCTGGCCGGCGCCACGCAGACGATCCAGTTCACGAAAGACGTCGGGGGTGCTCAAACCACCCTTCGCGAAAGCGATGACCCAGTGGAACGTGTTGCGCGACAACACAGGAAGCAGCTTCTCGCCACGTCCCGTTCCGATGGCGGTCGCGCCGTGCAGCGCGAACGGGACGTCGCTGCCGAGTTCGAGCGCAAGCGCTGCAAGTTCGGTGCGGCTCAGCTCGAGATGCCACAGCGCGTTGAGTCCGAGGAGCGTCGCCGCCGCATCTGCGCTCCCGCCTGCCATGCCACCGGCAACGGGGATGGACTTGTCTATCGCGATCTCGACCGCAGGTTCGCGACCGGCAAGGTGGGCGAGACGCGTCGCGGCCTTCCACACCAGGTTTCCTCGATCGGTCGGAACGTCACGCGCGCCTTCGCCGCGAACCCTGATCGTCAATTCCTTGGCTGGAAAGATCTCGACCTGGTCGGTGAGCGACAGCGCCTGGAACACCGTCGTCAGCTCGTGGTAGCCGTCGGGACGGAGGTCACCCACTGCCAGATGCAGGTTGACCTTTGCGGGAGCGCGAACCGTTACAGGGCGCGGGACGACGGAAAGCACGCGTGCAAGCCTAGTGGGCCGTAGGCCTCGTGAGTCCTTTCGGTGGTCAGGACCACCGAAAGGACTCACGAGCGGCGCAGCCGCCTACTTGACGGATTTGCTTCCGACGACGAGTCCGACGACCGCAACCCCGACCGCCGCTGCGATCCCCGTCGACAGCTGACCGAGCGCGAAATCGCCCGCGAACAACGCTCGCTCGGTGTCGACAACGTGCTTGAGCGGATTGATCGTCACCAGCGCTTTCATCCAGCCGGGAGCATTGTCGAGCGGCAACATCGTGCCCGAGAGGATCAGCATCGGGAAGAGCAGCGTCTGCTGGACTGTCCAGAACACCCAGTCCTGGTCACGAACCGCGAGAGCAAGTGCGTAGGACAGCGCACCGAGACCGACACCGAAGATGCCGAGTATCGCGATGCCGACAACTGCTCCCGCGGGGTTCAGATTCATACCTAGCGGCAATGCGACGAGCAAGATCACCACGGCCTGCGCCGCGAGCGGAATCATTTCCTTGCAAGCACGACCGATCAGCAGCGACGATCGTCGCAACGGCGTCACCAACATCCGCTCGTGGGAACCGTCGTGCAGTTCCTGCAGCAGGTTGGAACCCGTCATCGACGTACCGAAGATCGCGATCATCGCGAGTACGCCGGGGACGAACCAGTTCCAGACGTCGGGTCCCATGCCGGGGACGCCGTCCAGGAGCGGTCCGAACAGCGCGAGCAGGATCAGCGGCTGGGTGAGGCTGAAGACCACCGTGAACGGATCTCGGAGTGCGGGTCGAAGCTCGCGGGTCATGACGATCCTGGAGTCGGATGCGATTGTGCTCATGTCTGTGTCCTTTTCGAAGTGAGGCAGGCGGTGATCAGGCGGGCTGGGTTTCGCGAAGGCTGCGTCCGGTGAGACCGAGGAAGACGTCGTCGAGGGTCGGCCTGGAAAGATCGACCGCCTCGACCCGGATGCCGACCGCCTCGGTTGCGCGCAATAGTTCGGGAATTGCTTTGTCGCCGTTTCGGGTTCGAATCTGGAGCCGGTCACCGCCGACCGTGACGTCGCGCACAGCGTCGAGGCGGTGGATCTCCTCGGCGGCCCGCGCGGCGGCGGTGGGATCTGTCACCGTCAGGACGACGAGGTCACTCGCCAGGTCGTCCTTGAGCGCGGCTGCGGTGTCGTCCGCGATGACGATGCCCTTGTCGATCACGATCACGCGCTCCGCCATCGAGTCGGCTTCGTCGAGGTAGTGCGTCGTCAGCACGATCGTGGTTCCCGTTTGCTTGCGCAGTCGCAGAATGTGCTCCCACAGGTTCGCGCGACTCTGCGGGTCCATACCTGTGGTCGGCTCGTCGAGGAACAGCAGCGGCGGGCGATGGACCAACCCGAGCGCGATGTCGAGGCGGCGACGTTGGCCGCCCGACAGCGTGCTGACCGTCCGACCCGCGAACTCGGTCAACTCGAGCGCCTCGGTCAATTCCTCCGCTCGCGCGCGTGAATCTGCCTTCGTCAGTCCGTAGCAGAGGCCCTGGGTGAACAACTCGTCACGGACCCGCTGGTTGTTGCCGGCCCCGCTCCCCTGGCCGACGTAGCCGATGTGACGACGAACTGCATCTCGGTCGTCGATGATGCTGTGCCCCGCGACGCGTGCCGTGCCAGCGGTGGGAGCAAGCAGTGTGGTGAGCATTCGCAGCGTGGTCGATTTGCCTGCACCGTTGGGTCCGAGCAGTGCGACGAGTTCGCCCTCGCGGATATCCAGATCGATGCCGCGTACCGCTTCGACAGTGTTCTTCTTACGGGTGAAGGTCTTGGTCAAACCCCTGGTCTCGATCATGTCGTTCCCCTTCGTTCGGTCGGTTCGAAAGAGAAGTTACGACCGATTTAGGACAGCTTCGGTCCTCGTTTGGTGGCACCGTATTTCTTATGTGGGAAACATCGGCACGGCTGCTTCGCCTGCTCTCCCTGTTGCAAACCAGGCGCGAGTGGTCAGGGGCAGAGCTCGCGGACAAACTCGATGTGACGTCGCGAACGGTCCGCCGCGACGTCGACAGGTTGCGCGATCTCGGCTATCCGGTGAACGCATCGGTCGGGGTCGGCGGCGGATATCAGCTCGGCGCGGGCGCAGAGATGCCGCCGCTGCTCCTCGACGACGAGGAAGCAGTGGCGGTCGCGTTCGGTTTGCAGTCGGGTGCGACGGGACCGATCGTCGGCATAGGCGAACCCTCGCTGAGAGCGCTGACCAAACTGCGACAGGTGATGCCGTCGAGATTGCGTCATCGACTCGACGCACTGCAGGTCGACGTCGTCGCGCGGCCACAGGCGAAATCGGCCGTCGAAGCAAGCGTGCTCGCCACGATCGCCTCGGTGTGCCACAACCGCGAGCGGCTGCGTTTCGACTACCGGACCCACGACGGTACGGAGAGTCGGCGGGAGATCGAGCCGTATCGCCTGGTCCGAGCCGGTTTGCGGTGGTATGTCGTCGGCTGGGACCTGAGCAGGTCGGATTGGCGGTCGTTCCGCGTCGACCGGATGACCCCCAAGATTCCGACGGGTCCGCGCTTCACCGCTCGTGCGCTGCCCGCGGGTGGCGCAGCGGAGTTCGTCGCACGGGGCATCAACCGTGCCTTTCAGCAGACGCAGGCGCGGATACTGCTGCATGCTCCGATCGAGCAGATCGCACCTATGGTCCACTCGGACTGGGGCACGGTCGAGGCAGGCGACGACGACACGTGTGTGATCGTGCTCGTGTCGGACAGCCAGACGTCGCTCGCCCGGTGGCTCGCTGAGTTCGACGTCGACTTCACCGTCCTCGACCCGCCGGAATTGCGAGCGGAATGCCAGGCGATCGCGCAGCGGCACGCCAGATTGAGCGCGCGGTACGCGAAGGCGTGAGCTCCTTGCCGTAACTACCCCTAGGGGGTATGGTTCGAATCGAAAGCCGGATACCCCCACACCGTATCCGTACGACCACGATCGCGAGGAGTCGCAATGCCGACAGCCACCTACACCGTCACCGGAATGACCTGCGCCCACTGCGTCGCGTCGGTTCGGGAAGAGGTGTCGGCCATCCCCGGCGTCACCGACGTGGACGTCGAACTCGCCACTGGCAGGCTCACCTTCTCCAGTGCCACAACCGTTTCCGACGATGACGTTGTCGCCGCGGTCGACGAAGCCGGCTACCAGGCGGTGCGTTCCTGATGCGGACTCCTCTGAAACTCGGCCTCTACGGTGCGGGCCTCGTCGCAGTTCTCGGCATCGCTTTCGGCGTCGGATCACTGGTCGGCGAGCCGACCGAGACGGCCCCTGCTCATACGGACGCACACGGCGGTGGGCACGATGCAGCCGTTGCAAACGGGACCGTCGACACCCGGAACGGCTACACGCTGGGCGACATATCGGCACCGACAGACGCGGGCGTGGCAGGTCAGCTGAGTTTTCGGATCCTCGACGCGTCGAACGACGAAGTCACCGCGTTCGACACGCTCCACGAAAAGCAACTGCATCTGATCATCGTCAAATCCGACACCAGCCAGTACCGGCACCTCCATCCGACGTTGACGCAGGACGGCACCTGGACCGTCGACTGGACCTGGCCGACCGGCGGCTCGTACCGAGTATTCGCGGACTTCGCACCGACCGGTGGAGGCGGGCAGGTGACCCTGGGTCGGACGCTGGAGATATCGGGACCTGACGCCGCAACCCCGCTTCCTGGGGCGAGTACAACAGCAGTGGTCGACGACTACACGGTGACCCTCGATGGCCAACTCAGCACCGACGGCGGGCCACTCACCTTCACCGTCACTCGTGCCGGCGAACCCGTTCGCGACCTGGAGCCCTATCTCGGCGCGAACGGACATCTGGTCGCACTGCGCGCCACGGACCTCGCCTACCTGCACGTCCATCCCGAAAAAAAGACCGACGCCGGACCCGACATCGCGTTCCACGCACAGGCCATCAGCGCCGACAGCTACCGCCTGTTTCTCGAGTTCAAGCACGCGGGTGTGGTTCGGACCGCCGCATTCACAGTGCACGCACACGGGGAGCATTCGTGACTGTCAACGCACCCGATGCGACGGCGCTCAACGTTGTCGAACTCGACATCACCGGCATGACCTGCGCCTCCTGTGCCGCGCGCATCGAGAAGCGCCTGAACAAACTCGACGGTGTCGACGCGACAGTCAACTATGCGACCGAACGTGCCAAAGTCAGTTATCCAGAAGCGATTTCGGCTGACCTGCTGATCGAGGAAGTCGCCCGCGCGGGCTACTCGGCCGAACTACCGACCCCTGATCGAGCCAACGAGACCGACGACGGACTTTCCAGGTTGGCGATCAGCGTGGCACTGACGCTGCCGGTCATCGCCTTGGCAATGGTTCCAGCACTGCAGTTTTCGGGATGGCAATGGCTTTCGCTCGCACTCGCGTCGCCCGTCGTCGTATGGGGTGGTCTGCCCTTCCATCGTGCTGCCTTGACGAATCTTCGGCACGGCGCAGCGACGATGGACACCCTGATCTCCATCGGTTCCATTGCCGCGTACACCTGGTCGCTTTATGCGTTGTTCTTCGGCAGCGCAGGCGAACTCGGCATGACCCATCCGTTCAGCTTCACCATCGACCGCGCCGACGCGGCGGCGAACGTCTACTTCGAAGTTGCGGCCGGTGTCGTCGTATTCATCTTGGCCGGACGGTATTTCGAGTCGCGATCCAAACGTAATGCGGGTTCGGCACTGCGAGCCCTACTGCACCTCGGCGCCAAGGAGGTGACCGTACTTCGCGACGGTGACGAAATTCGAATCCCTGCAGGCAAACTCGCCGTCGGCGAGCTGTTCCGGGTGCGGCCAGGTGAGAAGATCGCGACCGACGGCGTGGTCGTCGACGGTGGGTCCGCAATCGACATGAGTATGGTCACCGGCGAATCGGTCCCCGTCGAAGTTACGGTCGGCGACAGCGTCGTCGGAGCCTGTGTGAACACGAGCGGGGTGCTTACGGTCCGTGCGACGAAGATCGGCGGCGACACCCAGCTTGCTCAGATGGCGAAACTGGTCGAGGACGCGCAGACGGGGAAGGCTCCGGTCCAACGACTCGCAGATCGTATCGCCGGTGTCTTCGTGCCCGTCGTCATCGCGATTGCTGTTGCCACCCTTGGCTTCTGGCTCGGTGCGGGCAACCCTGTCCAGGCCGCGTTCGGCGCTGCAGTCGCCGTCCTGATCATCGCCTGCCCCTGTGCGCTCGGCCTGGCGACGCCGGTAGCGCTGTTGGTCGGCACCGGCCGTGGGGCCCAACTTGGCATTCTCATCAAAGGTCCCGAGATCCTCGAATCCAGTCGGCGAATCGACACCGTCGTGCTCGACAAGACCGGCACGGTGACGACGGGGCGGATGAGGCTCGCCGATGTCGTCACTGCCGCAGGCGAATCGGCCGATCGGCTACTTCGCACGGCGGGCGCACTCGAGGATGCTTCCGAGCATCCCGTCGCTCGTGCCGTCGCCGCCGGTGCACGAGACCGCATCGGCACCCTCGCAGGCGTCACCGACTTTGCCAACCACGGCGGTCGTGGTGTCACGGGCATCGTCGACGGTGTCGAGATCGTCGCGGGCAGAACGAGTTTCCTGGCCGAGAGGTCGCTGCGGTTGTCGGACGAGCTCGACACCGCCGCCACTGCAGCCGAGAGTTCGGGGTACACAGTCGTTGGCGTCGGCTGGGACGGCGCGGTGCGTGGTCTATTGCTAGTCGCCGACACGGTCAAGGAAACGAGCGCAGCGGCAATCGCAGACCTCGTGCGACTCGGCCTGAAACCGATTTTGCTCACGGGCGACAATCCGACGATTGCGCGCACGGTCGCCGATCAGGTCGGTATCGGCGACGTCATCGCAGGCGTGCTGCCCGACGGCAAGGTCGACGCGATCAAACAGTTGCAGGCGGGCGGTGCGGTCGTCGCGATGGTCGGCGACGGTGTGAACGACGCTGCGGCCCTCGTGCAAGCCGATCTCGGCATGGCGATGGGAACGGGCACCGACGTCGCGATCGAGGCGAGCGACATCACTCTCGTCCGTGCCGACCTGCGGTCGGTTGCGCAGGCGATCAGCCTGTCCCGCAGGACACTTCGCACCATCAAGACGAACCTGTTCTGGGCGTTCGGTTACAACGTCGCCGCCATTCCCTTGGCTGCGGCGGGGCTGCTCAACCCGATGCTCGCCGGTGCGGCGATGGCGTTGTCGAGCGTGTTCGTCGTCCTGAACAGCGGGTTGGCGGCGCGGGTCGCGCGGTAGCGATTAGCTAGGTGGTCGCAGCGAGCCTGACAAAGGCAGCGGTGTCGAGAGTCTCGCCGCGTGCGGATGGGTCGATGTCGGCGGCGAGGAGGCGGCGCTCCGATTCCGTCGTCGACCCGGCCCAGCCTGCGAGCGCGGCTCGCAAGGTCTTGCGGCGCTGCGCGAAAGCCGCATCGACGACGGCGAACACACGCTTACGGTGCGCCTCGTCGGTCGGCCACGGCGGATCCGCGTAACGCTCGACCCGGACGAGACCCGATTCGACCTGCGGTACGGGCCAAAATACCTGCCGCCCAACCGCCCCGGCGCGTTTGACGGTCCCGAAGAAGCCCGCTTTCACACTCGGCACACCGTAGGTGCGACTGCCGGGCGGCGCGGCGAGACGGTCGGCGACCTCTGCCTGCACCATCACCAACGACGTTCGGATACTCGGCAATTCGGCAAGCAGATGCAGTAGCACCGGCACAGCGACGTTGTACGGCAGGTTGGCGACGAGTGCGGTCGGAGCAGCGTTCAGGTCCTCGGATCGAACCCGAAGGGCGTCGGCCTCGACGACGGTGAGACGGTCGGCGAGCGCGGGAGCACGATCGGCGACGGTTGTTGGAAGACGTTGCGCGAGTACCGGATCGATCTCTACGGCGATGACCGCTGCCACGACATCGAGAAGGGCCAGGGTGAGCGATCCCAACCCTGGCCCTACCTCGAGCGCAATGTCTTCGGGGCCGACGCCTGCGGCAACAACGATGCGCCGCACCGTATTGGCGTCGTGCACGAAGTTCTGCCCCAATTGCTTGGTCGGCTTGACTCCCAGTTCGGCAGCGAGCGCACGAACCTCGGCTGGACCGAGCAGAGCGGCTTCGTTACGGGAATCTGTCACTCCCGCAATCTAGCCTGTGGAGGAAGCTACCGAAGGCCGAGGCGCGACGTGCAGGACGGCCACGCGCCCCAGCCCTGACTACGCTGGGTGACCGACGCAATGGCGATCTGTTCTTCGCGAGTTGCGAGGTCGGCGCGGGGCGCGTACTTCAGACCCCCCTGACGTTCCCAGGTGTTCTGATCGAACTGCACGCCACCGTAGTAGCCGTTGCCGGTGTTGATGGCCCAGTTTCCGGTCGCCTCGCACTGGGCGAGCGCGTCCCAGATTGCGCCGTTCTCGACGGGAGGAACTTCGGTGCCCGGCTTGGCGCCGACCCGAACGGTCTTCGGCTGGGCAGGCGTCGTGATGTTCGCCGACACCTGCTGGCGGCCGACCTCTTTGCCGTTCACGACGTTGACCGCAAAGGTGACGTCCTGCACACCCGGCACGCCCGGCGTTTCGTCGATACGACGCGACATGTTCATGGTCGGGTCTTCGATGATGTTCTCCGGCGGTGCGACCGGCATCGTCTCGACCTTGCTGACCGTTCGGTTACGCGTGACCGCGATCTGCAGACCTTCGGTCAACGGCGTGGTTGCCGGCGGCTCCACCGTGTCTGCCTGCTCCAGCGGGACACCCTTGGCTGCGAGGAACTCGCCGACCGTCGGCGCTGCGAGACGGACGTCTACTGCCTCGACGCCACCGTCAGCGAGCTTCACGACGCGCGGATTGAGGATGTCCAGGTTGGCGCCCTCCAGCGGCAGCCGCTGCGAGCGTGATGCCGAGGTGTGCACATCGCTCGCGATGGACAGCTGCGCGAGAGCTTCGTCCACCGTCAATGCGGTCGTCCAGACCTGACGGGGCTGACCGTCGACCGTCAGGCTGACCTCACGGGCCCGACGCAGGACCACGGTGTCGCCATCGTTGATGGGCGTGTCCAGTGCAGGCGCGACGACGTCGCGTTCCTTGATTGAGTAACCCGCGGCATCGATTGCGCCCTCGACGTCGTTCGTCATCGTGGTCAACGAGATCGACTCGCCGTCCACGTCGACCGTGATCGTTTTCTGCTTCGCGATCGCAAGTCCGCCACCGACGATGAGCGTCGCGAGAACGGCTGCGACGACGGCATACAGCAGCGGCGATCGGGCGTTGTTGATCCGACTGATTGCTGACATGGTAACAGTACGGTAACGAACGGAAAAGGGTATCGCAACCTCAGCGCGTTGACCTGCGGTTTACCCGGTCACGATCCCGCATAGGCCGTGTGATTCGATAACGGGTTTCGCCGATCGGGCATCGTCGACGCGCGCGGCGGTAGCAAGACTCAATTCCAGGGCAGTCGATAGACCCGCTCAGCGGTCGCTGTAGCGGCCAGCGCGAGCTCTTCGGGGTCTTGTCCACGCAGCGCCGCGAGGGCCCTGACGGTGTAGGGCAAGCAGTAGGGCTCGTTCGGTGCGCCACGGTAGGGATGCGGCGTCAGATACGGCGCGTCCGTTTCGACGAGCAGCTGATCGTCGGGCACGAGCTTGGCCGCCTCGTGCAATTCGCGCGCGTTCTTGAAGCTGACGGTCCCCGAGAAGCTCAAGATGTAGCCAGCCTCGACGCATGCGGTCGCCATGTTCGCGTCCGACGAGAAGCAGTGGAAGATCACCGTCTGCGGCGCGCCCTCGTCGAGCAGCACTGCAAGGAGATCGTGATCGGCCTCACGATTGTGGATCATCAGCGGTTTGCGCAGCCGCTTCGCGAGGTCGATGTGCCAGCGGAAACCCTCGACCTGCTCGACGATATCCGCGCAGCCCTCGAGCTTGCCCGGCCAGTAGTAGTCGAGACCGGTCTCCCCGACCGCAACGGTCCGGGGGTCGCGGGCGAGCCGCTCGATTTCGGCCTTCGTCACGTCGTCGAGGACGTTGGCCCTGGTCGGGTGGATCGCGACAGCGGCGAACACACGCTTGTCCCACTGCGCGGCGTCGACAGCGAAACGAGCTGCGGCAAGGTCGTCGGCGACGGTCACGACCCGACCGACACCGACGGATTCGGCACGGTCGACCGCGGCACGAACACCGTCCGCATCGACCGCGCCGCACGCGTCGAGGTGGGTATGGGCGTCGACCAATTGCGCCAACGGCTCTGGCAGGTCAGGTGCGGGACGGTCCGACTTCACGCCGATTACGATAGGCGCCACCATGAGCGCATCTGACCGACCTGCCTTCTACATCACAACAGCGATCGCGTATCCGAACGGTGCACCGCACATCGGACACGCCTACGAGTACATCTCCGCCGATGCACTCGCCCGCTTCAAACGGCTCGATGGCTTCGACGTCCGCTTCGTCACCGGCACCGACGAGCACGGCCAGAAGGTTCAGCAGTCGGCACGCGCTGAAGGCATCTCCGAATCCGAGTTCGCAGGCCGCAACTCCGACGTGTTCGAAAACTTGGACAAGGCGCTCGGCATTTCCTACGACCGCTTCATCCGAACCACCGACGCCGACCATCAGCTCGCAAGCACGGCGATCTGGGAGCGGATGCTCGCGAACGGCGACATCTACCTCGATACCTACGACGGTTGGTACTCGGTGCGCGACGAAGCGTTCTACGCCGAAGCCGAGACGACGGTCCAGGGCGACGGCACCCGCGTCTCGACGGAAACGCAGACGCCGGTCGAGTGGACGGAAGAGGCCAACTTCACCTTCCGCCTTTCTGCCTATCAGGACAAGTTGCTCGCGCTCTACGCCGAGCACCCCGAATTCCTCGAACCCGCAACGCGCAGAAACGAAATCGTCAGTTTCGTCAAAGGCGGATTGCGCGACCTGTCGATCTCGAGGACGACCTTCGACTGGGGTGTGCCGGTGCCCGGCCACGCCGATCACGTCATGTACGTCTGGGTGGACGCGCTCACCAACTACCTCACCGCTGCGGGCTTCCCCGACACCGAATCCGAAGCGTTCAAGAAGTTCTGGCCCGCGGACCTGCACATCATCGGCAAGGACATCACCAGATTCCACGCCGTGTACTGGCCTGCGTTCCTGATGTCGGCCGGGATCGAACTGCCGAAACGTGTTTTCGTACACGGGTTTCTGTACATCAGGGGCGAGAAGATCTCGAAGTCGGTCGGTAACGGGGTCGACCCGATCGCGCTCATCGAGGAGTACGGCCTCGATCAGCTGCGCTTCTTCCTGTTGCGCGAGTTCTCCTACGGGCAGGACGGCAACTACAACCACGACGCGATCGTGGGCCGTATCAACACCGACCTCGCCAACGAACTCGGCAACCTTGCGCAGCGCTCGCTGACCATGGTCGCCAAGAACCTCGGCGGTGTCGTCCCGACGCCAGGTGAGTTCAGTGCGGAGGATCGCACGATGCTCGACCTCGCCGCCGGTCTGCTCGATCGGGTCCGCAAGGAATTCGACAGCCAGGCAATCCATCTCGCGGTCGATGCGATCTGGTCGCTGCTCGGTGAGACGAACCGCTACTTCTCGGCCCAAGCGCCGTGGGTGCTGCGCAAGACCGATCCGGCCCGTATGGAGACCGTGCTGTACGTGACGCTGGAGATAGTCCGCACCGTCGGCTTCCTCGTCCAGCCACTGATGCCGGAATCTGCGAACAAGATCCTCGATCTCGTCGGCCAGGATCCCGATCGCCGACAGTTCGCGGATCTGGCGACACCGCTCGTGGCGGGCACTCCCCTGCCTGCTCCCGCGCCGGTTTTCCCGCGGTACGTAGAACCCGAAACCCCGTAGGCGGCTGCGCCGCTCGTGAGTTAAAGGTGCCCTCCGGACGCGCTGCTGGGGTGAAAATGGGGTGTGG